>NZ_JBHVEU010000253.1:0-12958 GCF_042802075.1 Kitasatospora sp. NPDC057518 | reverse complement strand
TGCGCGGGCGGGGTGTCACAGGGCGGGCAGCGGGGTGTCCAGGCGGGAGCGGGACCTCAGGCGGGGCCCTCGCCGTGGATCAGGCGGAGGTTCGGCATACCGGGGAACGGCGGGGTGTGCTCCGCCTCCCGCTCGGCGTTCAGGTCGGCCAGCATCCGGACGCCCCTCGCCCGGAACTCGGCCTTGCGCTCCTCGTCGGCCTCCTCCTCGCCCGGGTAGAGGACGATGTGGACGGCCCCCTCCTCGCCGTCCCAGGTGTAGCTGCGGTACGGCGGGATCTCGATCCCGTCGATCGTCTCGATCCCGTCGACGATCTCGTATCCGTCGATCGTCATGATCTCGTCGGTCTTCTCGGGTTCGTCGGCCTTCTCGGGTTCGTCCGTCGCTTCGGGCTCGTCCCTCATGGGGAACCTCCGGTGGTTGTCCTCGGCTGGTCTGCCGCCGTGGACAACGATTCGGGAGCAAGAAGGGCCCGGTGACTCACCGTAGTTCCTCCCTTCCGGTACGAACGCCCCCGTCCGGCAGGGGTGTTCAGCTGCCCGTGATGCGGAAGACCGGGTAGCCGGGGGCGACCCGGAGCAGGTCCTCGGCCGGGGCGTCCGGGCCGATCCCCTCGAAGAACGGGGCGACCTGCCAGTTCCAGCGGCGCAGGTAGGCGCGGAGCACCTCGGGCTTGTCGGCGTCCGGGAGTTCGGTGGCACCGAAGGCCTCGGTGCGGCGGCCGACCCGGAGTTCGCCGGTGCCGGCCGCCCGGAGGTTGCGGACCCACTGGGTGTGGCCGCGCGGTGCGACCAGGTAGCGCTCGCCCTCGTGGGTGAGGATGTTGACGGGGGTGGTGCGCCACTCGCCGCTCGTGCGGCCGCGGACGGCCAGCACCCGGGAGCCCCAGAGGCTGACCCCGGCCTTGGCGAAGGCGGCGACCATGCCGTTGAGCAGCTTGCCGGCGGCGATGCCCAGGCGGGTGGTGGGCGCCTGGAGGCGGGTGGTGGAGCTGGGCAGGTGCTCGGCGCGGGACATCGCGACTCCTCGGTTCCGTGAATACCGCTTCTCTTCGAGAGCACTGCTCTCGCTTCGACTCCTTCAGCATGGCACCGGCGGACGAAAGAAACAAGAGCAGTGCTCTCGCTTGTGTGCGGCGCTCCGAAATGTGGCAGTCTGTCCCCATGCCAGCGATCCGGACCGCCCGCGAACGGGCCCGCGAGGAACTCACCCGCGAGATCAAGCAGGAGGCCCGCCGCCAACTCGCCTCGGTGGGCGCCCAGCAGCTGTCGCTGCGCGCCGTCGCCCGCGAGCTGGGCATGGCCTCCTCCGCGCTGTACCGCTACTTCGCCAGCCGCGACGAGCTGCTGACCGCACTGATCATCGACGCCTACAACGAACTCGGCGCGGCCGCGGAGGGCGCCCTCGCCGCCGCCGGGGCGGCCGCGCCGCGCGAGCGCTGGCGGGCGCTGTGGACGGCCACCCGCGACTGGGCCCGGGCCAACCCGCACGAGTTCTCGCTGCTCTACGGCACCCCGGTGCCGGGCTACGCGGCGCCCCGCACCACCGTCCAACCCGCCACCCGGCTGCCGTTCGCCCTGATCGGCGTGGTCCGCGACGCCAGGCTGCGGCCCACCCAGCCCGTCCCGCCGCCGCGCGGCGCGCTGGCCGGGCAACTGACCCGGATCGTCACGGAGTTCGGCCTCGACCTGCCGCCGCACGTCCTCGCCCGGACCATCGGCGCCTGGGTGCAGCTGGTCGGCCTGATCGGCTTCGAGCTCCACGGCCAGCTGGTCGGCTCGTTGGACCCGGCGGACGACTTCTTCGCCTGGACCACCGAGCAGACGGCCGACGCGATAGGGCTCTGACCCGGGCCCCGGGCCCCGCGAAGCGGCACGACCGGGCGGCCCGACCGGACGCGGCTCAGCAGGCCCGATCAGCAGACCCGATCAGCGGGCCGGCTCAACCGGCCGGCCGCACCCGGCCCGCCCGGGTCTCCAGGTACCGGCGCTCCGCGAGGCTCGCGGTGGCCCGGGCGGCGCGCCGGTAGTGCTCGTACGCCCCCGCCGTGTCGCCGGTCCGCTCCAGCAGATGCGCCCGGACGGAGAGCAGCCGGTGGTGGCCGGCCATCCGGGCGTCCGCGTCCAGCGCGGCGAGGAGTGCCAGGCCGGCCTCCGGGCCCTCGGTCTCGGCGAGGGCGATCGCCCGGTTGAGGGTGACCATCGGGTTGGGTGCGATCCGTTCCAGGATCAGGTACAGGGCGTGCACCTGCCGCCAGTCGGTATCCTCGGCGCGGGCCGCGTCGGCGTGGGTGGCGGCGATCGCGGCCTGGAGCCGGTACGGGCCGAGCTCCGGTCCGGCCAGCGCCGCCTTGACCAGCGCCGTTCCCTCCCCGATCAGGTCGCGGTCCCACCGGGTGCGGTCCTGTTCGGCCAGCGGGACCAGGTCGCCGGTGGCCGTCGTCCGGGTCGCGCGGCGGGCGTGGGTCAGCAGCATCAGCGCGAGCAGCCCGGCGACCTCGCCGTCCTCGGGCAACTTCGCGCGCACCGCCCGGGTCAGCCGGATCGCCTCGCGGGCGAGGTCGAGGCGGTGCAACTCGCCGCCGGAGGTGGCGGTGTAGCCCTCGTTGAAGATCAGGTAGAGCACGTGCAGGACCACCCGCAGCCGCTCCTCGCGCTCCTCCGCCGACAGCGCCCGCCCGGGCTGCTCGAACGAGCCGCCGGCGGCCCTGATCCGCTGCTTGGCCCGGCTGATCCGGGCCGCCATCGTCGCCTCCGGCACCAGGAACGCGCGGGCGATCTCGGCCGTGGTCAGTCCGCCGACCGCCCGCAGCGTCAGGGCGGTCCGGGACGCCGCGGTCAGCGCCGGGTGGCAGCACAGGAACAGCAGGAGCAACGTGTCGTCGGTGTCCGGCACCTCCTCCGGGACCACCTCGGCGGCCGCCGTCGCCCACTCCCGCTCGCGCCGCGCGCGGTCGCCGCGCAGCTGGTCGATCAGCCGCCGCGAGGCGACCGTCACCAGCCAGCCGCGCGGGTTGTCCGGCACCCCCTCGGACGGCCACTGCACGGTGGCGGCGAGGACGGCCTCCTGCACCGCGTCCTCGCACCCCTCGAAGCGGCCGTACCGTCGTACCAACGCGCCGAGGACCTGCGGCGTGAGCCCACGCAGCAGGTCCTCGAAGTCCGGTTCCGTCATGCCTCCAAGTGTCCGTCGGAGAACATCACCTGCCGCACCTCGACGCCCAGCCCCTCGATCGCGGCGTCCGGGATGCGGCCGGCCAGTTCGACCGCGCGCTCCTTGTCCTCGCAGTCGACCAGGTAGAAGCCGCCCAGGAACTCCTTGGCCTCCAGGAACGGTCCGTCGGTCACCACAGGCTGCCCGTTGCGGACGGTCACCACGGCGGCCTGCGACGGATCGACCAGCGCCTGGGTGAGGACCAGCTCGCCGGACTCCCTGAGCTCCTCGATGAACCGGCCGTGCCCGGCGCCGATCGCCCCCTTCTCCTCGTCGGTCAGCGCGTCCAGCACGGCCGGGTTCAGGTGCAGGCTGATCAGGAACTTCATCTCGTCCTCCTCGGGTTCGCGGGCCCCGGCGGGGCCGCCCTCGACCGGTGGTCGGAGCGGGCGACGCCGTCTTGACGTCCCCCGGCGGACAAATCTCCCACGAATCCCCTCGCACCTCCCGCGCCCCACCGGTCACCGGCCGCCCGCGGGCGGCGGGCGCAGCCGGACGGCCGCCGGGGGTCCAACTTCCGTACGGCAGCCGTCCACTCAACGTGCCGCCGGTCCTTGATAGCGTCGGCCGTGACGCCGCGTCACCAAGGCGTCGCACCACCGACGAAACGAGAGAGCGTCTCACATGGCCCCCAGGACGATCCGCCGAGCCGTCATCCCCGCCGCCGGGCTCGGCTCCCGCCTCCTGCCGCTGACCAAGGCCACGCCGAAGGAGATGCTGCCGGTCGGCGACAAGCCGGTGATCGAGCACACCGTGCGCGAGCTGGTCGAGAGCGGCATCACCGACATCACCATCGTCGTGAACGGCGACAAGGGGCTGATCCAGGAGCACTTCCGCCCCAACCCCGTCCTGGTCGAGCAGCTGCGCCGGGACGGCAAGGAGGCCTTCGCGGCGGCGGTCGAGGAGGTCGGCGAGCTGTCCCGCAAGGGCCACATCAGCTACCTCTACCAGCACGGCCCGTACGGCAACGGCACCCCGGTGCTCAACGCCGCCCGCCACTTCGGGGACGAGCCCTGCCTGGTGCTCTGGCCCGACGACGTCTTCGTGGCGGAGGTCCCCCGCGCGCAGCAGCTGATCAGGGCGTACGAGCAGACCAACGCGCCGGTGCTCGCGCTGATGCCGATGGCACCCGAGGACTCCTACCGGTACGGCGTGCCGGTGGTGAAGGAGGACCTCGGCGGGGGCTCGCTGCGGATCAGCGGCCTGGTCGAGAAGCCGAAGCCGGCCGACGCGCCCTCCTCGTACGCGGCGATCGGCGGCTACGTCATCACCCCGGGCATCGTCGACGAGCTGCGCGAACTGACCCTCCGCTGGCACGAGAAGCCCGAGGACGAGGTCTACCTGACCGACGCCA
The DNA here is from genome assembly GCF_042802075.1 of Kitasatospora sp. NPDC057518. Taxonomy (NCBI): domain Bacteria; kingdom Bacillati; phylum Actinomycetota; class Actinomycetes; order Kitasatosporales; family Streptomycetaceae; genus Kitasatospora; species Kitasatospora sp. NPDC057518. The sequence goes on along the minus strand of NZ_JBHVEU010000253.1, from coordinate 8,391 downwards.
TCAACGCCTACGCGGCCCGGCGCGCGGTCTACGGGCAGGTCATCGCCGGCACCTGGTACGACACCGGCAACCCCGCCGCCTACCTGCGCGCCCAGTTCGCGGCCGCGCTCGCCAACCCGGAGTACGGGCCCGAGCTGCGCCGGCTCGCCGCGGAGCTCTCCCCCGCCTTGTAGGACGGGCGCCCGGACGGCCCGTGGCGGGACGGGCCGTCGGGGCGGATCGTCGGGGCGGCGAAACCGGCGGTCGGGGCGGTCAGTACGCGGGCAGGTCGAAGTCGAGGGCCGCCCGGAAGGCCGCCTCCAGCTCCGGACCGGGCCCTTCGAGGTTCGCGATGCTGTCGACCCGGGCCCGCCGGTCGCCGGTCAGTTCGAGGATCGCCTGGTTGGCGGCCACGTGGTCGCGCAGCCGCCGCTCGTAGGCGGGGTAGGCCGTGCGGTGGTCGCCGTCGGCCGCGTGCAGCTCGCCCGCCAGGACGTAGGCGGCGGTCAGGGCCACGCTGGTGCCCTGACCGGTGAACGGGGAGCAGCAGTAGCCCGCGTCGCCGAGCAGCACGACCCGGTCCTTGGACCAGCGCTCCATCCGGATCTGGGCGACGACGTCGTAGTGGAAGGCGTCGGTCTCCTCCAGCGCCCGGAGGAAGCGCGGCACCTCCCAGCGCGCGTGGGCGGAGCGCTCGGCCACCAGCCGCCGCTGCCGGGCGGGGTCGCGCGGGAGCATCCGGTCGAGCGGCTCCTCGGTGTCGAGGCCGACGAAGACCCGCAGTTCGCTGTTGTCGCGGACGGTCATCGCCATGCAGAACCAGTTCTGGTCGTCGCCGAGCCGGTGGACGACCTCCCAGCGGTCCAGGCCCAGGTGGTTGGGCACGCTCCAGCCGGCGAGGTAGGTGCCGATGGGGTGCAGGTAGTCCGCTTCGGGGCCGAAGACGAGGCGGCGGGTGTTCGAGTGCAGGCCGTCGGCGCCGACGACCAGGTCGAAGGCCTGCTCGGTGCCGCCGCGGAACCGGACCTCGACGCCCTCCCGGTGCTGCACCAGGGTGTCGATCGAGTCGCCGAAGCGGTACTCGACGCCGGGCCCGGCGGTTCCGGCGCCCCCGACGCCCGCGTCCGCCGCGGCGATCAGCCCGGCGAGTTCGTCGCGCAGGATCTCCACGTCCGGGCCGTCGACCGGCCCGCCGGTGGCCGTCCACTCGGTGGTGCGGCGCAGCTCGCGGCCGTCCGCGTCGACCACGGACATCCCGCGCAGGCCGGTTCGACGGGCCCGGATCTCCTCCAGCAGCCCCATCCGCTCGACCACCGTCAGGGCGGTGCCGCGGACGTCCACGGCCTGCCCGCCGCCGCGCAGCGAGGGGGCCCGCTCCACGACGGTGACGCGGAAGCCGTACCGGTTCAGCCAGTACGCGAGGGCGGTGCCGGCGATCCCGGCGCCGGAGACCAGGACGGAGGTGGTGCGCGGGCCGGAGCCCGGCCAAGTGCTGTTCGACATGGTGTTCCTCCCATGGATTGCTCTGTCTCAACACCACTGTGCGGTCCGCCACTTGCAGGACGCGGACACCGCGCTGTCACCGTCGGCGGGACACCGGCACGGCGCTGACAGCACGGCGCCGGGGACCCTGCTCCCGGGCGCCACCGGCCACTCTCTAGGGTCGACCCCATGCCGAGAACCACACCCCCGCGCCCGCTCGACGTCGAGGCGCTCTTCCCCGAACTGGCGCATCACCGGGGCACCACCACCCGGCTCCATCCGCGCCCCGGACGGCCGGACGCCTCGGCGAGCTCCGTCGGCGGCCCGCTGCTGTGGCCCGCGGACGAGCCCTGGCCCGTCTGCACCGACCCCCACCCGCACGCCCGCGGCCGGCGCCCGGCGGACGTCCACCGTTCCCGGGAGGTCCTGGCCGCCGCCTGGAACCGCGAGCAGGACCCCGGACCGACGGACGCGGAACGGCAGCTGCTCAAGGAGCTCGACCGCCGCCACCGCGTCGAAGGCCCGGCCGCGGACGGCCCGTTGCCGCTGGTCGGCCTCGCGCAGTTCTACCGGCGGGACGTCCCCGACCTGCCGCCCGGGCCGGACGGCTGCGACCTGCTCCAGGTGTTCTGGTGCCCCTTCGACGCCCACGGCCCGGGCCGCTGGGAGATGCTGCTCGACCTGCGCTGGCGCCGTTCGTGGGAGGTCGCCGAGGTGCTGGCCACGCCCCCTCGACCGGAGGTCGTCGGCTTCGACGGGTACCTGCCCGAGCCGTGCGTGCTGCATCCCGAGCAGGTGCCCACCTACCCGTTCGCCGGCCTCCTCCCGGAGGACCTGTGCGCCCGCGTCCGCGCCTGGGAGGAGGCCCGGGAGGCTGCGGCCGAGGAGCGCGGGGAGGACGACCCGCCGCTCTACCAGTACGACCTGTCCATCCCACCCGGCTGGCGCGTCGGCGGCTTCGCCTCCTGGCACAGCACCGACCCGGCCCCGATGGACTGCCACGACTGCGCGACCCCGATGCGGCTGCTGCTGACCGTCGACAGCTCGGAGTGGGACGGCGGCAGCGGCAGTTGGCGGCCGCTGGAGGACGAGGCCTCGGCGGACGGCCACGGCGTCGTCATGCCGACCGAGGTCACCGTCGGCCGCTGGGGCCTGCTCAACGTCTTCGCCTGCCCCGCCGACCCCCGCCACCCGCACCGCTGGAGCATCCAGTAGCCGGGGCCGCCGCCCCGCCCGCGGCAGGGTGACGTCCGCGGCGCGGCGCCCGGTGACCGCGGACGGAGCGTCCGTCGCCCGCCGTCACCGGGTTCCGGACGGTGTGTCATGAATTCGCAACAGCCCTCCCACCAGGCGCGATACGAATTGCCCGGGCACCGGAGGGCCCGTAGGGTGCTCGAACGCCGTCGCGTGGACGGCTCGGGGGACGCACGAGGGGTGAACCATGGCGCAGGGGTCGGGGTACGCGATCCAGGCCGGCGGGGCCGAGGGGCAGGCGAAGGCGCTGGACAAGGCGTCCGGGGACGAGGGGACGATCGGAACGGCGATCAGCGACCCGGTCTGCTACAGCGCGGACGTGTTCGGGGGCGAGGACGTCGACCCGGCGTACCGCAACTTCAGCAGCGCCTGGCAGGCGGAGACCGCGACGATCAAGAGCGCGCTGAGCGAGCTGGCCGGCAAGGTGCGGGGCTCCTCGAACGGCTACCAGTCGGCCGACGGCAGCGTGGTGAAGGATCTCGCCTCCGCCTCGCGCAGCGGCGACTACCGGCCCTTCGGCTGAGGCGGGGCCGGCGCGCGCCGGACACCGGAGCGGACGGCGGCTGACGAGCTGACGTCCGCAAGCCGATGAGCAGCCGTCGAGCGGCCGATGGGCAGCCGGCGGAGGACCGCCGGGCAGCGGCGGGGAACGACACCACGGGCAACGGGTACAGGGGGCGAACGGGCCGTCATGGCAGGCGAATCCACCACGCAGCGCTGCAAGGCGCTGACCGACCGGCTGAAGGACGTCCGCGGGGCGGACAACAAGAACGATCTGATCTCCGCGATCAAGGGCGCGCTGGCGGTCCACGCGCCGGTCGGGGACCCGGGCACCATCGAGGCCACCGGCAACCGCTACAAGACCGCGGCCGCCGACTCGACCCAGCTCCACCAGGAGGTCCTGGCCGTCGCCACCTCCGGGCTGCCGGACGTCTGGACCGGTTCGACGGGCGCGAAGGCCGCCGAGGTGGTGGCCGCCGCCGCCCGCGCCGTCGACCAGCAGACCACCGCGCTCTACAACGGCGGGACGGCCCTGCTCGGCCTCGCGGACGCGCTGCGCTCCGCCCAGGGCCAGGACGGCGCCGCGCGGTCCGCGCTCCAGCAGGTGCTGAGCGAACTGGGCGGCGAGCAGGGCTGGTTCGACGAGTGGTTCGAGGACGACGAGGACGAGGCGGCGCGCAAGAAGGCGCAGCAGGCCGCCGTGCCCCAGGTCGACGCGATGCTGAGCGCCGCCAAACACGCCGACGAGGCGGCCCGGGCGGCGGCCCGCGACCTGAACAAGCTGGCCTCCGAGGCCCGGGCGGGGAAGATGAAGACCAACGCCGTCACCGCCGCCGACAAGCTGGTGCTGGCCGAGACCTCCGGTCCGGACGGCCCGACCGAGCTGAACGAGCTGCTGACCGCCAACGACATGAAGCGGTCCGGCGAGTACCTGGACAAGATGAACGACAAGGACCGGGCGGACTTCGAGAAGCTGCTCGCCGACTCCAAGTCCCCGCAGGAGCGCGCCTATCTGATGAAGGCGCTGGCGGCCGGCCACTCCATGGACGAGATCCGCGCCTTCCAGGGCAAGATCCACGGCAAGGACCCGGAGTGGCTCCGGACGCACCTGACGCCCGTCTACACCGAGGACGGGGACACCAGCAGCGGCGGGCAGCAGGAGAACGGCTCCAACCGGAACACGGACCAGGTGACCTTCGACGGCGCCAACTGGAAGCAGGCGGACACCGAGGGCACCTGCGTCGCCTCCTCCACCGTCACCGCCCGGGCGATGGTCGACCCGCTCTACGCGCTGGACCTGACCGGCGGCCCGTCCGGCCAGGAGGACGACCCGGCGGCCTTCCAGCAGCGGCTGCTGGCCGAGCAGCACCGGGTGCACCAGGAGGGCGACGGCGGCGCGAACTGGGACGGCATGGGGGCGGACGGCAAGGAGAAGGTGTTGGAGAAGGAGGTCAGCCCGCACACCGGCGCCGACTTCGACTACAAGCCGATGCCGGACAGCAACGCCCGGCGCGAGCTGCTGCCCGACATCGAGAAGGCGGTCGCCGACGGCAAGCCGGTGCCGGTCGGGGTCGAGGGCTACGACAAGGACGGCAAGCGGTCGGGCCACGCGATGATGATCGTCGGCCAGGAGGGCAACATGCTGCAGATCTACAACCCGTGGGGCACCACCACCTGGGTCAGCGAGGACGACTTCGTCAACGGCCGGATGGCCGGGGCCTCGGACGACCGGCTGCCCACCGCCTACGCCGTCCACCTGCCGAAGTGACGGGCGTGGCAAGGGTGTTCACGGCGGCGTCGGCGCGGAGGCCGACCCGCGGGCCGCTGCGGTCGGTGGCGCTGGCGGCCGTCCTGGCGGCCGGGCTGACGGCCTGCGGGCAGGACGCGCCGTCCGGTCCGGACCGCGGCCGGGTGCTCGGCGCGGAGGAGCGCTCGGTCAGCCTCGCCGTCGGCGAGCGCTTCACGATCGCCGTCCGGGACAACTCCTCGGTCGGCGACCGCTGGAGCGTCGCGGCCCCGCAGCCGGACGCCGCGGTCGCGGCCCTGGTCGCGGAGAAGCTCGACCTCCCCGCGGAGTCGAAGACCTCGGACGGCGTCGGCGGCACCCGCTTCTACACCTTCGAGGCCAAGGGCCGCGGGACCACCGCCGTCACCCTCCTCAACTGCTTCCGCAGCTACTGCAACCTCCCCGCACCCAGCGAAGAGAACAGGAACATGGTCGTGCGCAACACCTACCCGGTGACGGTCCGATGAGCCCCGACGACCGCTTCCGCCCCAGGACCGACGAGGAGCTGCGGCAGCTCGACGTGTCCGCCATGCTCCGCTACGGCCTGGCCTTCGCCGGTCCGCACCGGGCCGCGCTGTTCGGCGAGGGCGCCGTCGCGGCGGCGCTGGCCGCCGACGCGCTGGGGGTGCTCCCCCGGTCGCTCGCCTTCCTCGCCGAGGTGGTGCGCAGCGGCGGCGCCCGCTACGCCGCGGACCTCACCGAGCCGCTGCCGGGGGCGGAGCCGGCCCGGCTCGCCCGCGACTGGCTGGGCTCGGCGGCCACCACCGTCACCAGCGTCGACGGCGACCAGCTGCTCGCCCGGTGGCTGGACGCCGTCGCGGAGATCCTGGGCATGCGCCGGGACGTCCGGGGGGCCTGACGGGGCCCGGCGGGAGGACCTGACGGGGGCCTGACCGGGGATCCGGCCGGGGCCCGGCGGCGCGTTACTGCTTGACAGGGTGCGTCATACTGTAACGCGCTGGTACGCCCGCGGATCCCGACCCCGTCGGAGCCGTCGGGCCCTCCCCCCGCAGCTCGGAGCACCGCATGCACCCCTTCCTCGACCACCCCGGGCCGCTCGCCTTCGCCCACCGGGGCGGTGACCTCGGGCGCCCCGAGAACTCGCTCGCCGCCTTCGAGGCCGCCGTCGCGCTCGGGTACCGCTACCTGGAGACAGACGTGCACGCGACCGCCGACGGTGTGCTGGTCGCCTTCCACGACACGCACCTCGACCGGGTCACCGACCGCGCCGGGGCGGTGGCGGAGCTGCCCTGGGAGAGCGTCAGGCGGGCCCGGATCGGCGGGACCGAGCCGGTGCCGCTGCTGGAGGACCTGCTCGGCGCGTTCCCCGGGGCCCGTTTCAACATCGACGTCAAGGCGGCGCCGGCCGTCGGGCCGCTGGTCGAGGCGATCCGCCGGACCGACGCCTGGGACCGGGTCTGCGTCGGCGGCTTCTCCGACAGCCGGCTGGCCGCCGTCCGCGCCGCCGCCGGACCCCGGCTGGCGACCTCGCTCGGCCCGCGCGAGGTGGCCCGGCTGCGGCTGCGCTCGCTGGCCGAATCGTTCCTGCCCGGGCGCGCCTCCACACGGTCCGGAGCGCCGTCCGAAGCCCCGTCCGGGGCACCGTCCGGGCCGCCGTTCGCCGGGCTGTGCGCGCAGGTGCCGGAGCGTCACCGGGGCGTCCGGGTGGTCGACCGGGCCTTCGTCCGCACCGCCCACCGGCTCGGCCTCCAGGTGCACGTCTGGACTGTGGACGATCCCACACGGATCAGGGCTCTCCTGGACCTGGGTGTGGATGGCATCATGGCCGATCGCATCGACGTCCTGCGGGACGTCCTCGGCGAGCGCGGCTGCTGGACGGACGGCAGTACCGGCTCCAGCACGGTGATGGGAACCCCATGAGCACCACGAACTCGGCGACGCACCTGCCGGACGACCCACCGACCGACCCCAGTGCCGACCCGGCCGCCGACACCGACGCACGCTCCCTGCGCCGGATGCAGTTCGGCTGGTACATCAACGACTGGGCCAACGCCGCCTTCTCGGCCACCGTCCTGACGGTGTTCCTCGGCCCGTACCTGACCACCGTCGCCAAGGACGCCGCCGACGCGGCCGGCAACGTCCACCCGCTCGGCCTGACGATCCGCGCAGGATCGTTCTTCCCGTACACGGTCTCCTTCTCCGTGCTGCTCTCGGTCGCGGTGATGCTGCTGACCGGCACCGTCGCCGACCGCACCGGGCGGCACAAGGAGCTGATGTGCGGCTTCGCGTACGTCGGCTCGCTCGCCACGATGGGGATGTTCTTCCTCGGCGGCGACCGCTACCTGCTCGGCGGCGGGCTGCTGGTGGTCGCCAACATCGCGTACGCGGTCTCGGTCGCGCTGTCCTACGCCTACCTGCCCGGCCTCGCCTCCCCCGACGAGCGCGACAAGGTCTCCTCCAAGGGCTGGGCCTACGGCTACGCGGGCGGCGGACTGCTGCTGATCGCCAACCTGGCGCTGTTCCAAGGCCACGACGCGTTCGGCCTGGACTCCGGCACCGCCGTACGGATCTGCCTCGCCTCGGCCGGCCTGTGGTGGGCGCTGTTCACCATCGTCCCGATGCTGCGGCTGCCCTCCCGGGCCGGTGTGGCCCCCACCACCCCCACCGCCCCCGCCGCCCCCACGGACACCACGGCCACCGCGCCAGGCAAGCCCGGAAAACCCGGCAAGCCCGCCGCCGGCAGCCTGCGCGAACTCGGCCGCACCCTGCGCCGGATGCGCGAGCACCCGCTCACCCTGCTCTACCTCGCGGCCTTCCTCTGCTACAACGACGGCATCCAGACCGTCGTCTCCCAGGCCTCGCTCTACGGCAGCGAGGAACTCGGCATGGAGCAGACCTCGCTGGTCACCGCCGTGCTGCTGGTCCAGGTCGTGGCGATCGGCGGCGCCCTGCTGCTCGGCCGGATCGCCCACCGGTACGGCGCCAAGCGGACCATCCTCGGCTCCCTGGTCGGCTGGGTCGTCACCCTGGCCCTCGGCTACTTCATGCCCGCCCACCAGCCCGCCTGGTTCTACGCCCTGGCCTGCATGATCGGCCTGGTGCTCGGCGGCAGCCAGGCGCTCTCCCGCTCCCTCTTCTCCCACCTCATACCGCCGGGCCGGGAGGCCGAGTACTTCAGCTTCTACAAGGTCAGCGACCGCGGCACCAGCTGGATGGGCCCGCTCGTCTTCGGCCTTGCCTACCAGCTCACCGGCAGCTACCGCTCGGCGATCATCTCGCTGCTGGTCTTCTTCGTCATCGGCTTCGCCGTCCTGCTCAAGGTCCCGGTCCGCCGCGCCATCGAGGCCGTCGGCAACCCGGTCCCCGAGCGCCTCTGACCGCTCGCACGACGGACCGGGCCCGGCCGCTCCCCCGCTCAGGCGGGAGGG
>NZ_JBHVEU010000252.1:0-12981 GCF_042802075.1 Kitasatospora sp. NPDC057518 | reverse complement strand
GCACGACCCCAGGGAGCGAGACGACATGGAATTCGTAGTTCTTCCGGACAGCGCGGCCGGCGTCGAGGCGGCCGCGCGGCTGCGGGCGACACACCGGATCGACCACGCGTCGGGGCGGCCCTGGATCGTGGGCGACTGGCAGCAGGACGAGATGACGGTGCTCCATGCCGGTCCACGGCGCCTGGCGCTCCTGGGACGCACCCGGCTCGACGAGCAGGCCACCACGGCCGCACTCGGGCGGATGCGCTCCCTCCACGACATCGACGCCGTCGCGTCCCGCCTGCCGGGCCTCGTCCACCTGATGGCCTCGATGGACGGCAAGGTCCGAGTGCAGGGCTCGGTCTCCGGTGTGCGCCAGGTCTTCACCGCCGTGGTGGACGGGGTGACCGTGGCGGCCGGCGCCGTGGGGCCGCTGCTGCGCCTCACCGGCGCGGGCCTCGACGAGACGCTGCTGGCCGCCCGCCTCCTGGCACCCGGCGGAGCGCCGTGGCCGCTGTCCCTGCGCCCGGTCCGCCGGGGTGTCGACGCGCTCGCCACCGGGCACTGGCTCGAACTGGACGCGGCCGGTCGGTCGCGGCAGATCCGCTGGTGGAACCTGCCGGAGGCCCGCCTCCCGCTCGCGGAGGGCGCGCGGGCCGTGCGCACCGCGCTGTCCGAGGCGGTCGCCACCCGGATCCGTCCGGACCGGACGATCAGCGCCGACCTGTCCGGCGGCCTGGACTCGACCTCGCTCTGCTTCCTCGCCGACGCGGCCGGCGCCGACCTGGTCACGTACCACGTCATGCCGATCGACGGCGCCAACGAGGACACCGCCTGGGCGCGCAAGGCCGCCGCCATGCTCCCGTCGGCCCGGCACCACATGCTCTCCTCGGACCGCGCCGAGAACCTGCTCGACGTCGGCTACACCGCCGACTACGCGGACCTGGCCCCGGAAGGGCCGTCGACCTGGGCCTCCGGGCTCGCACACATCCGGGACCTGGCGACACGGGCCACCGGCGAGGGCGCGACCCTGCACCTGACGGGCTTCGGAGGGGACGAGCTGTTCGGAAGGATGCCCGCCTGCGCCTGGTCGCTGGCCCGTGCCCAGCCGGTCAACGGCCTGAAGCTGCTCAATCGCTACCGGCTCGCCAACCGCTGGTCCCTGGGCGGGACCGTGCGGGCGCTCACGGACCGGTCGACGTTCGCCCAGAGCCTCGCCCGGGTCGCCGCCCGGATCAGCGACCCGCCCTCGCCGCTCGACGAGCCCGACTTCGGCTGGGTGTTCGCGCCCCGCCTGCCGGCCTGGGCCACGCCGGACGCCGCGGCGGCCGTCCGGAAGCTGCTCACCGACGCCGCTCGGGAGACCCCCGAGCCGCTCGACGCGGACCGGGCCCGGCACCAGGCGCTCGCCTCGATCGCCTTCGAGGGCAAGACGGTCCGTCAGGTCAACACCGTCGTCGCCGCAAGCGGCATCGTCTGGGACGCCCCCTTCCTCGACGACCGCGTCCTGGAGGCGGCGATGTCCACCCGGATCGACGAGCGACTGGCGACCGGGCGGTTCAAGCCGCTGCTGATCGACGCAGTCCGGGGTCTCGTGCCCGCGGACATCCTCGACCGCCGCGACAAGGGCGAGTTCAGCGCCGAGGCGTTCCGGGGCATTGCCCGCAACCGGGCCCGGCTCCTGGAACTCTGCGAGGACTCGCAGCTCGCCCGGCTCGGCCTCATCGACCCGGCGAAGTTCCGGTCCGCGGTGCTCAACCCCGGGCCGATGGCCCATCACATCCAGCCGATCGAGACCACCGTGGCCTGCGAGAGCTGGCTCAGGACGCACCTTCGGCCCCACCTCCAGGACACGGGAGAACGCAGATGAAGCTGAGCCTTGCCCGCGACGTCACCCTCACCCCGATCGAGACCGGGGCGGTACTGCTCGACGGACGCCGGGGTCGCTACTGGCAGTTGAACGCGACCGGCTCCGCCATCCTGCGCAAGCTGCTCGACGGGGACTCCCCCGACACGCTCGCCGTACTCATGTCCGAGGCCGCCCCCGTGAGCCGGGACCAGGCCCACCAGGACGTGATGGACCTCGTCGACGGACTGAGCGCGGCCAACCTCGTGGAGGTCTCGCGGTGACCACCCCCGCCGTCGCGGAACAGGCCCCGCGACTTCCGCTGCACCGCCAGATCGCGCCCAGGTGCGCGGCCGGCGCGGCCCGGCTGCTGGTCAGGCTGCCTCCGGCCCGGCTCCAGCGGGTGCTGCGCGTGATCAGCCGGGGCACCCGGCCCGCCGGGTACGCCGAGACGGCGCGGGCCAGACGGTCGGTCGTCTCGGTCAGCACGCGCTGCGCCGGCCTCGGCTGCCTCCAACGGTCCGTCGCCACCGTCCTGTTGTGCAGGGCCCGGGGCAGATGGGCGGACTGGTGCACGGGGTTCCGCACCCAGCCCTTCGCCGCCCACGCCTGGGTCGAGATCGACGGACGGCCGGTGGACGAACCGGGTGAGATGGGCGTGTTCCAGACCGTGCTGGCCGTGCGCCGCCCCGAGAGGAGGAACCTCCGATGACGGCGATCCGGGCCGAGGGCCTCTACGCCTACTACGGTACGAACGCGGCCGTCAACGGCCTCGACCTGACCGTCCCCGACGGCGCGACGTTCGGCTTCCTGGGGCCCAACGGCGCCGGCAAGACGACCACGATCAGCATGCTGACCACGCTCCTCAAGCCCACGGCGGGCCGGGCGGAGGTGGCCGGTGTCGACGTGGTGAGCCGGCCCGCCGAGGTGCGCCGCCGGATCGGCATCGTCTTCCAGGAGTCGACGCTCGACCAGGACCTCACCGCGGCCGAGAACCTCCGCTTCCAGGCCGACCTGTGCGGGCTCGGCCGTCGCGAGGCACGCGGAATGATCGCCGAGATGCTCGACATGATGGAACTGTCCGGACGCAGCAACGTCCCCGTGGGGCAGTTCTCCACCGGTCTGCGCCGCCGCCTGGAGATCGCCCGGGGCCTGCTCGGCTCCCCCAGGGTCCTCTTCCTCGACGAGCCGACCACCGGCCTCGACGCGCAGACCCGCGCGGCCGTCTGGGAGTACCTGGGCAGGCGGCGCCAGGAGCAGGGCATCACCGTCTTCTTCACCACGCACCAGCTGGAGGAGGCGGAGCACTGCGACCGGATCGCGATCTTCGACAAGGGCAAGGTCGTCACCGAGGGGTCGCCCGCGGAACTGAAGTCCATCATCGGGTCCGACCTCGTCGTGCTGCGCACCGAGGACGACACGCTCGCGGCGGAACAGCTCTCCGAGCGCTTCGGCCTGACGACGGAGCCCGCGCCCGACGGACTGCGCCTGAGGGTCCCCCACGGCCCCACCCTGGTGCCGCGGCTGTGCGCCGGACTCGGGGTGACCGTGCTCTCGGTGACCACCACCTCGCCGACCCTGGACGACGTCTTCCTGCACCACACCGGGTCCGAGATCCGGGAGAGCGGGACGAAGACCCGCACACTCAGCGATATCGGGGAGGGAATGCGATGAGCGGTCTGGACACCGTACTGGACGCTCCCGCCGGGAAGGCGGCCCCAGCCGGCCCGACCGCCGGCCGCCGGGGATTCGCCCTCAGGCCGTACGCGCTGCTCTGGCGGCGGGAGATGACGCGACTGCGGCACAACCCGGTGCGCCTGATCATGGGTCTGGTGACGCCGCTGCTGTTCCTCGTCGTCCTGGGCACCGGCCTCGACGCGGCGTCCTCCAGCCTCGGCAAGGCCCAGCTGAACGACTACCGGGCCTTCCTGTTCCCCGGCACGCTGATCATGTCTGTCCAGGCGCCGGCGGTCGCCGTGGGCATCTCGCTCGTGTGGGACCGCAAGCTCGGCATGCTCCGGCAGATGCTCGTCTCGCCGTTCCCGCGCTCCAGCATCGTGCTCGGCCTCGCGTTCGGCGGGGCCACCACGGGCGCGGTCTACGGCCTCATGCTCCTGTCGGTCGGAGGCATCGCGAGCATCCGGTACACGCCGATGCTGCTGGTCGTCCTGCTGGAGACGCTGCTCGTCTCGCTGATGTTCACCTCGATCGGGCTGCTCGCCGCGGTCACGATCCGACAGGTCGAGACGTTCCAGATCGTGGTGAACCTGAGCCTGATGCCGCTGATGTTCTTCTCCGGCGCGATGTTCCCGCCGAACGGGCTGCCGGGCTGGCTCGACACCGTGGTCAAACTGAACCCCCTCACCTACGGCGTCGACGCGGTCCGCCGGACCCTGCCCGGGCCCGACATCCTCACCTCGGAGCAGACCCGGCTGATGCTCGGGCACTGGCACCCGCCCGTGGTCGCGGAACTCGGGCTGCTGGTGGCGATCACCGCCGCCGCGCTCGGCGTGGCCACCCACCGGTTCGCGCGGTCGCGGTGAGCGGGACCGTGAACGGAACCGGAGTGCACCCGGCGCGTGCCGTACGGGCATGGGAGTGGACGGGGACCGCGGCCCGGCTCCTGCTGGCGGCGGTCCTCGGCTACGCGGGCCTACTGAAGGTCCAGGACCTCACGGAGGCCGGCCGCACGGTCGTCCTGTACCGGATCCTGCCCGATGACACCGCCCAACTCGTCGGCGGCGTCCTGCCGTTCATCGAGGTCTCGCTCGCCGTGCTGCTGCTCGCGGGGCTGGCGACCAGGGTGGTGGCGGCCGGCGCGGCCGTGCTGATGGTGGTGTACATCGCGGCCATCACCTCGGTCTGGGCCCGGGGACTGTCCATCGACTGCGGCTGCTTCAGCAGCGGAGGCACCGTGACGGACGGAGCCGTGCGCGGCTATGTCATCGACATCGCGCGCGACCTGGTCCTGCTCGCCGCGGCCGTCCTCCTGATCCGGAATCCGCGAACCCGCTACGCGCTGGACCCCTGGGTCCTGGACACGAAGGAGCGATAGGCCATGCAGGCAACGGACGCCATGGTGCGGGAGATGGTGCGGAAACGGCACCGCCGGCGGCGCACCCTGCTGGTGTCGCTCCTGGCCGCGGTCGTGGTGGTCGGGGCCGCGCTGGTGGGCGTCGGCCTCGTCCGGGCGAGCAACACCATGCCGGACAAGGTGCCGGGCACCGTCCCCGCCCAGGCGACGGACGACAAGGCGGGGCTGCTCGCCTCCAGGGGCAAGGTGCGCGTCGACCTCTACCTCGACTACCTCTGCCCCGAGTGCCGCAACACGGAGAAGGCGCTGGCCGGCGAGCTGAAGACCCTCCAGGCGAGCGGCGACGTGAGCGTCGTCTACCACCCGGTCACCTTCCTCGACAACCGCAGCAGCCCCGCGGGCTACTCGACCCGGGCGGCCTCCGCCGCGGCCTGCGCCGTCGAGCAGGGCAGGTTCGAGGAGTACACCGCGGTGCTGTTCGACCGGCAGCCCGCCGAACGCGGGCCGGGCCTGAGCGAGGCCCAGCTGATCGCGGCCGGGCAGGATGCCGGGATCACCGGCGCCGCCTTCGAGGAGTGCGTCCGGGCCGGCACGTACACGCCCTGGGTGCGGTACGTCTCCGACGTCGCCGCGTCCCGCAAGGTCGCGCTGACCCCGACCGTCACGGTGAACGGCAAACGCGTCGAGGTCACCGGGGCTGACGCGGTCGCCACCCTCACCCGCGCGGTGACGGAGGCCCGCGGATGACCCGGCTGACCGTGGCGCTCTCCGGGGACTGCATGGCGACCCGGGGAGCGCTGATCAGCTCCGAACCGGCCGCCGCCGGGCTGCGCGAGACCCTGCGCGCAGCGGACTTCGCCTTCACCAACCTGGAGGTCGTCCCCGCCACCGGACGCGGGCACCCGGTGCACAACGCGGCGGGCGGCGGCTGCCTGGTCGCGGACCAGGGCGTGGTCGACGAGGTCGCGGCGGCCGGCTTCACGGTGCTCGGCTGCGCCAACAACCACGCGCTGGACCTGGGCACGGACGGACTGCTCGGCACCGTGGACCTGTTGCGCGCGAAGGGCGTCCCGTTTGCCGGGATCGGCGCCGACCTCGCCGCCGCCCGCCGGCCGGTCTACGTCGACCGTCCCGCCGGCAGCCTGGCCGTGATCTCATGCAGCTCCACGTTCCTGCCCGGGCAGGAGGCGGCCGCCCCGTCACCGGACCTGCCGGGCCGGCCCGGGCTGAGCCCGCTGCGGCACAGCGCGACGCTGCGGGTGACGCCGGCGCAGATGGACGTCCTGCGCGGGATCGACGGCGATACGGGGCTGCGGGACCGGCGGGCCGAGGCGCGCACCCTGCTCGGCTTCGATCCCGCCATGCCCTCGCCCGGCCGGCTCAACCTGTTCGGCACCCGCTTCGAGACCGCGGACGCGCCGGGCTTCACCACCCGGTGCGATCCGGCGGACCTCGACGGGATCTCCCGGTGGGTGGCCGAGGCCCGGCGCCGCGCGGACCTCGTCCTGGTCAGCGTGCACTCCCACGAGCCCGGACTGACGCCGGAGACACCCGGCGAGTTCCTCCGCGAGTTCGCCCACCGGATGATCGACGAGGGCGCCGACATCGTGGTCGGGCACGGCCCGCACCACCTGCGCGGAGTGGAGCTCCACCGGGGGAAGCCGATCTTCTACAGCCTGGGGAACATCGTCAGCCAGATCGAACTCGCCGACCGGGTGCCGGCCGAGGACTACGCGAAGGTCTCCGCCGGTGAGCAGCTCACCCCGGGCCGGTACTTCGACGAACTCGGCGGCCACGGCCGCCGGATGTTCGCCCCGCATCGCCGGTACTGGCAGTCGCTCGTGCCGGTGCTCACCTTCGACGACGGCGTCCTGGTGGGCGCCCGCCTCCACCCGGTCGACCTGGGCTTCGGCCGGCCGGTCCACCACCGGGGCCGCCCCCGGCTGGCGGACTCCGTCGTCGCCGGGGAGATCCTCGCCGACGTCGTCCGGCTCGCGGAGCCCTACGGCACCGGGGTGACGGTCGGGGAGGCCGGGACGGGCGAGCTGGTGCTCGACGGATCGTGACGGGCGCGGCCGGCCGGGGTCCTTCAGCCCCGGCCGGACCGCCCTCAACAGGCCGTATGCTCAACGGCAGTTGAGGGGACGGAACAGGCGCTGCTGCTAGAATCGCGGACTTCGAGGGCTCGATGAGCAGTTTGCGGGGAATGCGGGATGGCCGAGGCGGTCCGGGTGCTGATCGCGGACGATCAGGCGCTGTTGCGCGGGAGCTTCCGCGTCCTCGTCGACTCGACACCGGGGATGGAGACCGTCGGCGAGGCCGGTGACGGCGCCCGGGCGGTGGAACTCGCCCGGGAGCTCAGGCCCGACGTCGTCCTGATGGACCTGCGGATGCCCGTCATGGACGGCATCGCGGCCACCCGGGAGATCTGCTCCGACGAGACCATGGCCGGCGTACGGGTGCTGGCCCTGACGATGTTCGACATGGACGAGTACGTCTACCCGGCCCTCCAGGCGGGCGCGAGCGGATTCATGCTGAAGGACGCCTCGCCCTCGGACCTGGTCGCCGGCATTCGCGTCATCGCCACCGGCGAGGCCGTCCTGGCGCCCACGGTCACACGCCGCCTGATCGAGACCGTCTCCCGCACCCGGCCGACGGCGCGGCCGGCTCCGCGGCTCGTCGGGCTCACCAGGCGGGAGCAGGAGGTGCTCGTGCTGATCGCGAACGGGCTGTCGAACGCCGAGATCGCCCAGCGGCTGGTGATCAGCCTGCCCACCGTGAAGACGCATGTGAGCAGCCTTCTGGCCAAGCTGAACGTCCGGGACCGGGCCCAACTGGTCATCATCGCCTACGAGAGCGGTCTCGCCGAGCCGGGCATGCCCGCCTGACGCCTGCCCGAGGCCGTACCCGGGCGTGGCGGAGCCGCCGTGGTGAGGAGGGGCCCGGGGGCCTCTTCCACGGCGGCTCAGCTGTTGTGGTCGCGGTCGGTGTCAGCCCGTCGGTTTCCGGCACTGGTCGGTGCCGCCGGGGCGGGTGGGGGTTACCAGTTCGCCCAGGGGAGGTTCCAGCCGCCCAGGCCGTTGTCGGGGGCGACGGTCTTCTCCTTGGTGTTCACGATCGTGACGACGTCGCCGATCAGCGAGCTGTTGAAGAACGCCCCCGCGCTGGAGGTGTCGCTGCCGCCCTCGGTGTCCTTGAGCGCGACGCAGCCGTGGCTGGTGTTCGCCTTGCCGAAGGGGTCGCCCTCGTACCAGTAGTTGCCGTGGAGGTAGGTGCCGCTCCTGGTCAGCCGCATCGCGTGCGGGACGGCGGGGATGTCGTACTCGTTGCCGAGGCCGACGGTCTGGGAGTTCATGTGGGTGACCTTCTCCTTGGACATGATCACCATGGTGCCGCCCCACGACGGGTGCTTCG
Organism: Kitasatospora sp. NPDC057518; assembly: GCF_042802075.1. Lineage (NCBI taxonomy): Bacteria > Bacillati > Actinomycetota > Actinomycetes > Kitasatosporales > Streptomycetaceae > Kitasatospora > Kitasatospora sp. NPDC057518. The sequence goes on along the minus strand of NZ_JBHVEU010000252.1, from coordinate 4,708 downwards.
CGTCGCCGAGCGTGGCGGGCACGGTGGTGCTCTTGCCGTCCCGGACGACCGTCATCTGGTGCGTGGCGGCGTCCGCGGTGGAGACCTGGGAGCGGCCGATGCTGAACGGCTCGTCCTTGTCGACGTCGCCCCACACGCCCGGGGCGACCTCGACGTTCTTCAGCCGGTAGTGGATGGTCACTTTGGTGCCCGGCTTCCAGTAGTCGGCCGGGCGGAAGTCCAGCCGGTTGTCGTCGAACCAGTGGCCCTTCACCTCGGTGCCGTTGTCCGTCTCGAAGGTGATCGCCTTGGCGACGGCGTCCTTGTTCACGACCTTCGTGCTGAAGTCCACCTTGACGATCATGCCCACGCCGTACGTCTGGCCGTCGCCGATGTTGTCGTTGGTGGACACCTGCTTCTCGGGCGTGAGCGTGGTGAAGGCGGAGGTGGACGCGGCCACCAGGCCGTCGGCGTCCGCGGCCTGGGCGTTCACCGTGTACGCCGTGCCGGGGGTGAGCGCGGCGGCGGGCTTCCAGCCGGTGCCGTCCGGGGTGATCGAGCCCTGGACGGGCTTGCCGTCCTTGTCGGTCACGTCGACGGTGGTGAGCCTGCCCTTGGAGACGGACACCCGCAGGGCGTTCGGCGCGACGCCGCGGGCGCCGTCCTTCGGCTCGACGTCCAGCACGGCGGCGGACGTCTTCGAGGTGGTCGTGTTCGCGTTCCCGTCCCCGGTGGCGCCGGGGGCGGTGGTGGCGGAGGCGCCCGCCGGGCCGGCCGCTTCACCGCCCTTGCCCTGCTCGTCACCGCAGGCCGCGGTCATCAGCAGGACCCCGCCCATCGTCAGTGCCACCGCGCCGCGGTTGAAACGGTCGGTGGTGCGTATGGCGGAACGGGCCGCCCGAACAGTGCTCACAGGTGCTCCTTCTCGGTGTTGGTCGCCAGCTTGTCCGGCCGCTCGTCCCGGCCACAACGGTGAGCCGGCGATCAGGGACCCGGGGACGCCCGTACCTGCTCTGAGCTGGGAAGACGTAAGCTTCCTGGGACGCGTTCGCGGGATGGCGGAACCGTGGGACGGCGTGCCGCGTGCTTGTCTGCCGGAGCCCGCGCCACACCCGTCGGGGGACGTGACGGTGCCGAGCCCGACTGCCGGGGGCGGGTGAAGGAACAGTGCCGAAGGGAATCGGGAAGTTGAGGGAGACGGACGAGGTCGCCCGGCTGCTGCAGGAGCTGAAGAGCCGGTCGGGGCTCAGTTACGGAGCGCTGGCGAAGCGGCTGCACCTGAGCACGTCGGCCCTGCACCGCTACTGCAACGGCGATGTGATGCCGACGGAGTTCGCCCCGCTGGACCACTTCTCGCGGGTGTGCGAGGCGACGCCGCAGGAACGTGTCGAGCTGTACCGGCTGTGGGTCGTCGTCCGTGCGACGCGTGGGAACAGGCCGACCGTCGCCCCTGAGTCGGTGGCACCCGCACCGCCCGCGACCCCGGCACCGGCGGCGGCCCCGGCACCGGAGCCCGTCCCGGACCGCGCCCCCGCGGTGCCGCCCCGGCGGCGCACCCGCCGCCGGGGCGTCCTCGCCGCGGTGACGGCCATCGCGCTGCTGGTCGCCGTCGGGGTCGTCGTCACCGGCCTGAGGCTCCGTCCGGACGGGGAGACCGACCCGGCCCGGGCCGCCGACGCCGGGTCGTCCACCGGATCCCCGGCCCCGTCCCTGTCCCCGCAGCTGTCCGCGGCCGCCGTCGCCGCCGCCGTCGCCGCTGCCGGGGCGAGCCCGCCCGGGGCGACCGGCGGGGCGGACCCGAGCACCAGCGCACCGATCAGCGTCGCCGTCCACCCGTCCGGCTGGGACGCCAAGTGCGACCAGTACGTCGTCAACCGCCCGCCGTCCGAGGTCCCCCGACCGCCCGCCGTGCCGGAGGCGGCGGGCTGGGCCTCCCAGGTCGGCGCGGTGCCGGGCCACTCCCGGTCGGTCAAGCTCACCGTGCAGGGCACCGGCTGGGACACCGTGCTGCTGACGGGTCTCAACGTCCGGGTCACCCGGGTCGCGGCCCCGCTCGCCTGGAACGCCTACTCCATGGGCGAGGGCTGCGCCGGCGGGGTCGGCGCCCGCTCCTACCGCATCGACCTGGACGCGGCCCGCCCCGTCCCGGTCGTGGCCGACGGCAGCGGCAGCCTGCCGGTGGTCGTGACCCAGAGCGAACCGGCGGTCATCGAGGTCACCGCCGAGACCACCACCCACGACGTCAGCTGGTACCTGGAACTGGAGTGGACCAGCGGCAACCGGAAGGGGATGCTGCCCGTCGACCTCGGCCACGGCACCCCGTTCCGCACCAGCGCGGTGAAGGACCGGCCGCTGTACGCCTACCCGGCGGGCGGGCAGGCCTGGGAGCAGGCCCCGGCCCGGCAGTAACGGCGCCGGCGCCGGGGGCGGGAACGCGATCAGGACCGGGGCCCCGGGGTACGGCCCCGGCCAGGACCAGGGGCCCGGTCCGGGATCGGTCCCGGGAGCCTGCCCGGGGCCGGGGGCCGCTGGGAGGATCGACCGGGGACGCCGGAGCGCTCCCCGGGCCGCGGGCCGCCGCGAGGGGACGGCTCACGGGCGGCGGTCTCGGTGGACCGGCGAGGCCCGGGGCGGCCGACCGGCCGTAGAGAGGAGCGCCACAGCATGTCGACGCACCACGGGCCACTGCTGCCACTGCCACTGCCACTGCCACTTCGGCCGTCGCCGGAGCAGAGCGGCGCCGGCCTGCCCTGGACGGCCGGTGACGCGCTGGTGGCCGCCGGGGTGGCTGTCCTGGACCTCCTCGGCTACACGATCGGCGGCTCGGACGGAAGACCGCCGATCGCCGGGACCGCGCTGGTCCTGCTGGTACTGGCGGCCGTGCCGCTGCTCACCAGGCGCCGCCACCCGCTGGCGTCGCTGGCGGGGGTGCTGGTCCTCGGCCTGGCGCTGAACCTGAGTGTGTCGATGCCGCCGCACTTCACCGGCACGCTCTGCGTCGCGCTGTTCGCCGTGGCCCGGTCCCGCGGTGTCGCGGTGGCCGTGCCGGCCGGCCTCGTGGCGGCCGCCGTACCGCTGGTGGGCCGGGGGTATCCGCTGCCGCCCGCGGTGGGGGACGTGGCGGGCAACGTGGTCGCCGCGGCGCTGGTCGTCGTCACGGCCGAGGGGCTGACGTGGTGGCAGCGCGAGGTGGAGGTCAGGCGAAGGCTGCTGGCCGACCGCGCGGTGGCGCAGGAACGGCGGCGCATCGCGCGGGAGCTGCACGACATCGTCGCCCACCACATCACCACCATGCAGCTGATGGCCGCCGGTGCCAGGGCCAACCTCGGCGGTGACGCCGAGGTGGTGCGCGAGGCCCTGGTCACCTTGGAGGGCTCCGGCCGGATGGCGCTGCGCGAGATGCGCCACCTGCTCGACGTGCTGCGGGCCGACGACGAGCCGGACGGGTCGGACCGGGCGCCGGGCAAGGCTCCGGGCGGGGCGTCGGGTGAGGCGCCGTCCGCGCCGCAACCCGGGGTCGGGCAGCTCGGACGGCTCGTCGAGGAGTCCCGCAGGGCCGGCCTGCCCACCGACTTCGCCGTCCTGGGGGAGGAGCGCCCGCTGCCGCCGAGCGCCGGCCTGGCGGTGTTCCGGATCGTCCAGGAGGCCCTCACCAACACCCGCAAGCACGCCGGCCGGGCCGCCCGGGCGAGGGTCCGGCTGACCTACCACCCGGACCGGGTCACCGTCGAGGTGTCCGACAACGGCACCGCCGCGCCGCTCGACTCCCCGGTGGACGCCCCGGCGGGGGCGGGCGGTCTGCCCGGACCGCGGGTCGGCCGCACCGGGTACGGTCTGATGGGCATGCGCGAGCGCGTCGCGCTGCAGGGCGGCAGCATGGTGGCCGGGGGCATCGACGGTGGTGGCTTCCGGGTGGTGGCCAGTCTGCCGGTGGCGCCGGCGGACGGAGAGGAACGGCTCGGATGACGGGAACCACGGAACGGATCAGGGTGCTGATCGCGGACGACCAGCCGCTGGTGCGGCGAGGCCTGGCGCTGATCCTGGCCCCCGACCCGGCGTTCGAGGTGGTGGCCGAGGCGGACAACGGGCAGCGGGCGGTGGACCTCGCGCACCAGCACCGGCCCGACGTCGTGGTGATGGACATCCGGATGCCGGTCCTCGACGGGGTCCAGGCGACCGAGCGGCTCTCCCAGGAGCTGCCCGCGTGCCGGGTCCTGGCGTTGAGCACCTTCGACATGGACGAGTACGTGGTCGCCGCCCTGCGCGCCGGCGCCTCCGGGTTCCTGCCCAAGGACGTCTCCCCGGAGGAGCTTTCGGCGGCCGTGCGGACGGTGCACGGCGGGGAGGCGGTGGTGGCGCCGCGCCTGCTCACCCGGCTGATCTCCACCTACGTCACCTCGCCCCGCCTGCCGCGGCCGCCGGTGTCGGCGCCGGTGCCGGTCTCCGCTCCGGGTGAACTGACGCCCCGTGAGATCGAGGTGTGGCACCTGCTGGCCACCGGCCTCGACAACGCCGAGATCGCCTCGGCGATGGGCATCAGCGTCTCCACGGTCAAGAACTACATCACCAGCGTCTTCGCCAAGCTGAGTGTTCGCGACCGTGCCCAGGCGGTGATCGCGGCCTACGAGTCCGGTCTGGTCGAGGCCCGGTCCGCGAACCCGGCCGGCTGAAGCGGGTCGGACCAGGCGGAAGCGAGCCGGGTCGGGCCGGCCCCCGGCGTGGGCAGGGG
>NZ_JBHVEU010000251.1:0-12985 GCF_042802075.1 Kitasatospora sp. NPDC057518 | reverse complement strand
AGGCCAGATACGTACGCGTGAAGTGCCTGACGCGCGCGACCGGTTGGGGCAGTTCGCTGTGGCGTGTGGTCAGGCCGGCAGGACGGCCTCGAGCGCGGCGACCAGCTCCGGCGACTCCGGCTCGACGGGCGGGCGCAGGCGCGCGACGACGGTGCCGTCCGGGGAGAGCAGGAACTTCTCGAAGTTCCAGGCGATGTCCCCGGCCTGGCCCTCGGCGTCGGCGACCTCGGTGAGCTTGGCGTACAGCGGGTGGCGGTCCTCGCCGTTGACGTCGATCTTCTCGAACAGCGGGAAGGTCACGCCGTAGGTGGTGGAGCAGAAGGTGCGGATCTCCTCGGCGCTGCCGGGCTCCTGTCCGGCGAACTGGTTGCAGGGGAAGCCCAGCACGGTGAACCCGCGCCCGGCGTACCGCTGCTGGAGCCGCTCCAGGCCCTCGTACTGCGGGGTCAGACCGCACTTGGACGCGACGTTGACGATCAGCAGCGCCTTGCCCTTGTGGTCGGCCAGCGAGGTGGCCGCGCCGTCGAGGGTGCGCAGCGGGATGTCGTACAGGCTCACGGGGGTGGTCCTTTCGGGAAGTCGTCGGGCCGGGCCTCTTCGTGGGCCACGGTAGCGGCCGTCACCTGGTCAACTGCGGTCGGCGTGCCGATGTTCCGGGCGCGGGGGTGGGTGGGGGCGTGCGGAGCGGCTCGTCCGCCCCCACCCGCCCGGCGCGGACGACCGGCGCGGACGGCCGGTGCGTGCGACCGGCGTGCGCGACCGGTGCGTGCGCCGCGTTACGGCACCAACGGCCTGATCGCCGTCGGGGCGTGCTCGGGGAGGGTGGCCAACTCCTCGAACTCGTTGACCTTGTCGATGTCGGCGGCGGCCATCGAGATGTTGGTGACCCGCTCCAGGATCGCCTCGACCACGACCGGGACGCGGAACTCGGCGGCCAGCTTCTTGGCCTCCTCGAAGGCGGGCAGCAGGCCCTCCGGCTCGGTGACCCGGATCGCCTTGCAGCCCAGGCCCTCGACGACCTTGACGTGGTCCACGCCGTAGACGCCCAGCTCCGGCGCGTTGACGTTCTCGAACTCCAGGTTGACCTGGTAGTCGATGTCGAAGGCGCGCTGCGCCTGGCGGATCAGGCCCAGGTAGGAGTTGTTCACCAGCACGTGGACGTACGGGATGCGGTGCTGGGCGCCGACCGCCAGCTCCTCGATCATGAACTGGAAGTCGTAGTCGCCGGAGAGCGCGACCACCTGCCCTCCCGGGTCGGCGGTGGCGACGCCCAGCGCGGCCGGGATGGTCCAGCCGAGCGGGCCCGCCTGGCCGCAGTTGATCCAGTGCCGCGGCCGGTAGACGTGCAGCAGCTGCGCGCCGGCGATCTGGGAGAGGCCGATGGTGGTGACGTAGCGGGTCTCCGGGCCGAACGCCCGGTTCATCTCCTCGTACACGCGCTGCGGCTTGAGCGGCACGTCGTCGAAGTGGGTGCGGCGCTGGAGCCGGGCCCTGCGCTCCTGGGCGGCGGCGGCCCAGGCGGTGCGGTCCTTGAGCGTGCCGGCGTCCCGCAGTTCGCGCGCCACCTCGACGAACAGCTCCAGCGCGGCCCCGGCGTCGGAGGCGATGCCGAGGTCCGGGGCGAAGATCCGGCCGAGCTGGGTGGGCTCGACGTCGACGTGGACGAAGGTGCGGCCCGCGGTGTAGACGTCCAGGCCGCCGGTGTGGCGGTTGGCCCAGCGGTTGCCGATGCCGAGGACGAAGTCGGAGGCGAGGAAGGTCTCGTTGCCGTAGCGGTGCGAGGTCTGGAGGCCGACCAGGCCGGCGTTGAGCGCGTGGTCGTCCGGGATGACGCCCCAGCCCATCAGGGTGGGGACCACCGGGACGCCGGTGAGTTCGGCGAACTCCCGCAGCAGCTCGGCGGCATCGGCGTTGATGACGCCGCCGCCCGCGACGATCAGCGGGCGCTCGGACCGCTGGAGCAGCGCGACCGCCTTCTCGATCTGGACGCGGTTGGCGGCCGGCTTGTAGACCGGCAGCGGCTGGTAGGCCTCCGGGTCGAAGTCGATCTCGGTCAGCTGGACGTCGATCGGCAGGTCGATCAGGACCGGGCCGGGGCGCCCGGAGCGCATCAGGTGGAAGGCCTGCTGGAACACGCCGGGGACCTGCGCGGCCTCCAGCACGGTGGTGGCGGCCTTGGTGACGGGCCCCGCGATCGAGGCGATGTCGACGGCCTGGAAGTCCTCCTTGTGCAGCCGGGCGACGGGCGCCTGGCCGGTGATGCAGAGGATCGGGACGGAGTCGGCGATCGCCGAGTACAGGCCGGTGATCATGTCGGTGCCGGCCGGCCCCGAGGTGCCGACGCAGACCCCGATGTTGCCGGCCCTGGCGCGGGTGTAGCCCTCGGCCATGTGGGAGGCGCCCTCGACGTGCCGGGCCAGCGTGTGCCCGATCCCGCCGGCGGCCTTGAGTGCGGCGTAGAACGGGTTGATGGCTGCGCCCGGCACGCCGAACGCGACCTCAACGCCTTCGAGCTTGAGGATCTCCACGGCCGCGCGGGCGGCTGTCATACGAGGCATCGGATCTCTCCTGCGTCGGCCCGCAGTGGCTCGGAGGGCTCATCTCCTGAATTCCACCATACGGAAGAACGGTTTCTGTATGTGGAAACACGGTAGGGCGGGGCTCGTCGGGGCGTCAAGGGGACTTCAACAGAATGTGGAAGGCGTCGGGCGGACCGTCGGGCGGCGGGGATTCGCACGCCAGGACGGCGATCGCGCTGGTGTGCCCGGGGAAGCGGACGCTCCGCGCCGGGAAGAGCGGCCGGTGTGCAGTGGCGGTGAAGGGACGGTGCCTGCTGTGGGCCCGCCCCGCCGGGCTGGGTACCGTCGGTGCCACGCCGGGCCCGTGACGTCCAACTGAGGCCGCGGCAGGGGGGTTTCGGGAGCACCGCGGAGCGGGGGAACTCCGCCGGTGGCCCCGTCCAGGACCAGCGCGCCCGGTCCGCCGCACCCGAGCGAGGGACGCACCCCCCGGCCGCACCGACCCGACACCCGCCGCCGCGCTCTGGTCCGCCCGGACCCGCGGCCGTACCGCTGTCGCCGCTGTTTCCCCTGCCCTCCCGTTCCCCGCTCCTCCTCCTGCTCCCCGCCCTTGCAACGGCGCGCCCGCTGCGGCGGACGCGCGGAAGGAACGTCCCCATGCGCTGCTGCACCCCTGCCCGGTCCCTGGCGGTGACCGGGTGAACCCGCCGCCCCACCGGAGCGACAGCCCGCCGGGCCGCCTCCGCAAGCATGGCCCGCCGGGCCGGCCCCGCACCCCGGCCGCCGTCCTGCGCGCCGTCCCCTGGCGCCACGACCTGCCGGCCTCGCTGGTGGTGTTCCTGGTCGCCCTCCCGCTCTGCGTCGGCGTGGCCGTCGCCTCCGGCGTCCCGGCCGAACTCGGGCTGGTCACCGGTATCGTCGGCGGCCTGGTGGCCGGCCTGCTGCCCGGCAGCAGCCTCCAGGTCAGCGGGCCCGCCGCCGGACTGACCGTCCTGGTCGCCGACGCCGTCCAGCGCTTCGGCGTCGGCGCGCTCGGCCTGCTGGTGCTCGGCACCGGCCTGCTCCAGCTGGCGATGGGTGCCCTGCGGCTCGGCCGCTGGTTCCGGGCGATGTCCGCCTCGGTGGTGCACGGCATGCTGGCCGGCATCGGACTGACCCTGGTGTTCGGCCAGCTCTACGCGCTCGCCGACCGCCGCGCCCCCGCCACCGGGCCGGAGAAGATCGCCGGACTGCCCGGCCTGCTGGGCGACGTGCTGACCGCCGCGGCCAACCCGAGCGCCGTTGCCCTCGGCCTCGGCACCCTGCTGGTCCTGGTCGCCTGGAAGTACCTGCCGGAACGGGCCGCCCGCGCCGTCCCCGCCCCGCTGGCCGCCGTCGGCCTGGCCGCCGCCGTCACCGCCGCCGCCGACCTGCCGGTGGCCCGCGTCCACGTGGCCGGGCTGCTCGACGTGGTGCACCTGCCCGGCCGCGACGCCCTGACCGCCCTGGCCGGCCCCGCCGGGATCGGCACGGTCGTCGCCTTCACCCTGATCGCCTCCGCCGAGACGCTGTTCAGCGCCGCCGCCGTCGACCGGATGCACCACGGCCCGCGCACCGACTACGACCGCGAGCTCACGGCGCAGGGCATCGGCAACACCGTCTGCGGACTGCTCGGCGCGCTGCCGATGACCGCGGTGATCGTGCGCAGCGCGACCAACGTCCAGGCAGGCGCGCGCACCAAGGCCTCGCGGGTCCTGCACGGCGGCTGGCTGCTGGTGTTCACCGCGCTGCTGCCCGGCGCGCTCGGGCTCGTCCCGCTCACCGCGCTGGCCGCCGTCCTGGTGCACGCCGGCGCCAAGCTGGTGCCGGTGCGCCGGATCGTCGCGCTCTGCCGCGGGCACCTGGGCGAGGCGGTGGTGCTGGTGGTCACGACCGTCGCGATCATCGCCACCGACCTGTTCGAGGGGGTGCTGATCGGCGTCGGCCTGGCGGTGGCCAAGTCGGCCTGGCAGACCTCGCACCTGCACATCGCGGTGGAGGAGCAGGAGCAGCTGGCCGGGCAGCCGCTGCACCGGGTGCGGCTGAGCGGCAACGCCACCTTCCTGCGGCTGCCCCGGCTGCTGGACACCCTGGAACGGCTGCCGGGGGACCGGCCGGTGGAACTGGACTGGTCGGGGCTGCGCCACCTGGACCACGCCTGCACGGTGGCGCTGGTCTCCTGGGCCGACCAGCACCGGGCCCGCTCCACCGCCCCGCTGGCCGTCGAACCGCCGCTGCCTTCGGTGGCTTGAGGTCCGGTCCGGTCGGGGGACGTCCAGCCCGGTCGCGGGAGGTCTAGCCTGGTCGCGGTCCGGGTGCAGGCCCGGGCCGCGACCGGTGCCGTCGACCACAAGGAGCGCAGAGCCGTGATCGCAGCCTTTTCGGTGACCCCGCTGGGGATCGGCGAGGACGTGGGGGAGGCGGTGGCCGCCGCCGTCCGGGTGGTCCGGGAGAGCGGTCTCCCGAACCGCACGGACGCGATGTTCACCAGCATCGAGGGGGAGTGGGACGAGGTGATGCCGGTGATCAGGGCGGCGATCGAGGCGGTGAAGGTGCATAGCAACCGGGTGAGCACGGTCATCAAGATCGACGACCGGGCCGGGGTCACCGACGGCCTCACCGCCAAGGTCGCCTCGGTCGAGCGACACCTGGCGGCGGGCGGTCCGTCGGACCGTTGACCGGCCCCGGGCGGTGCGTCAGACCGCCGACGTCGGCCGGACCGCCGGTTCGGCCGACGCCGCCAGGGGCCGGCGGGTGAGCAGGCGGTCCACGGCGTACGGGCCGGAGCCGAGCGCCGCGATGGCCAGGAAGGCCCAGCAGAACAGCACCGAGGGCTCGCCCCCGTTCTGCAGCGGCAGCAGCGCGTGCTCCTGGTGGACGGTGAAGTAGGCGTAGGCCATCGAGCCGGAGCAGAGCAGGGCGGCCACCCTGGTGCCGGCGCCGAGCAGCACCAGGACGCCGCCGACCAGCTGGATCAGCGCGGCCCACCAGCCGGGCCACTGGCCGAGCGGGACGGTGCCGCCGCCCTTGGCGCCGCCGAGCACGCCGAACAGCGAGGCGGCGCCGTGGCAGGCGAAGAGCAGGCCGACGACGATCCGGAACGCCGTCAGCACGACGGGTCTGACGGCGTCGGCGGTCTGCCGGGAGTGGGCGGGACGGGGTGTGGACATGCGAAGCGCCTCCTGTGGGGGAAGGAGGTGGATGTGGGAGCGGTAAGGGTAGCCATGGTCTAGTCCACTTGGCAATGCTCCGTCAGAGATCAGGTCTGGACCACTGATCGCCCTTTCTTGACCGACCGATCCAGAAAGGGCTACTGTTCCCGGCATGGCGCGAACGAAGGAATTCGACCCGGACGCGGCGCTGCAGGCGGCCCTGGAGCTGTTCTGGCAGCGCGGCTACGAGGCCACCTCGATGGCCGACCTGGTCGAGCGGCTCGGCATCGCCCGGGCCAGTCTCTACGCGACCTTCGGCAGCAAGCGCGAGCTGTACCTGCGGGCGCTGGAGCGCTACTGCGAGCAGAGCGACTCGGCGCGGTTGGACGACCTGTCCCAGCCGGGCCCGGCACTGCCGGCGGTCCGCGCGCTGGTCCGCCAGTACGCGACGGCGGAGGAGGGGGAGCGGCGGCTCGGCTGCTTCGTCACCAACACGGCGGTGGAGCTGGCCCCGCACGACCCGGCCGCGTCCCGCCGGGTGGAGGCGAGCTTCGACCGCCTGGAGACGCTGCTCGCCGCCGCCCTGGCGCGGGCCGCCGCGCAGGGCGAACTGCCCGCCGGGCGGGACCCGCGGGCGCTCGCCAGGATGCTGGTGGTGCTGCTCCAGGGCATCCGGGTGGTGGGCAAGACCGCCGACGGCGCGCCCCTGGCGCGGGACGCCGCCGAACAGGCGCTGGCACTGCTGGACTGACACCCGGCCGGCTCGGGCCGGGTCTTCTGCTGGGCTCATACTGGACCGAACGGTCTACATAGGGGGGAGGGTTTTACATGCCTGTCATCGCTACCGGCCGGTACGGCTTCGCGCTGCTCGGCGTCGTCCAGGCGGTGCTGATCTTCACGATCATGATCCTGACCGTGCCGCTGCCGCTGGTGGCACGGGAGTTGGGGCTCGGCCCGTCCGGCGTGCTGCTGCTCAGCGCCGCCTACGGCCTCTCCTTCAGCTCCCTGCTGCTGCTCGGCGGACGGCTGACGGACCGTCATGGCGGGCGCCCGGTGCTCCGCGCCGGCCTGGTGCTGCTCGCCGCCGCCTCGATCGCCTGCGCCCTCGCGCCCGGCTACCCCGTCCTGCTGGCGAGCCGCTTCGTCCAGGGCGCGGGCGCGGCCCTCACCGCCCCGGCGGCGGTCGCCGTGGTCCGGGTGCTGCACCCCGAACCGGCCGCCTACCGGCGGGCGATGGCCACCTGGGGCGGCCTGTCGGTGCTCGGCGCCACCGTCGGCAGCGTGGTCTCGGGCGCGGTCGCCGCCGCGGTCTCCTGGCGCTGGCTGTTCGCGGTGCCCGTCCTGGTCGCCCTGGCCGGGCTCGCCCGCTCCGGATCCCTGCCCGCCGCCCTGCCCGCAGCCCCTGGTCATGCCCCCGCCGTCCGCCGGCCGGCCCTCGACCTGCCCGGCGCCGCCCTCGCCACCGCCGGTGTCTGCGCGGCGAGTTACGCCCTGGTGGCCTCCACCGAGCAGGGCTGGCGCAACCCCGGGACGTACGGCCCGCTGGCCGTCGGACTCGCCCTGCTGCTCGCCTTCGCCGCCGTCGAGCGCCGCACCGCCGACCCGCTGCTGCCACCCGGCTTCCTCGCCGACCGGCGCCGCGCCACCGCGCTCGCCGCCGTCATGGCCACCGCCGCCGGCACCGCGCTCACCTTCGTCCTGCTCTCGCTCTACCTCCAGCAGCTGCGCGGCTGGAGCGCCGCGGCCACCTCCGCCGCCTTCCTGCCGTACGCGGTGGTCCTGCTGCTCTCCGGCCGACTGGCCGGCCCGCTGACCGTCCGGTACGGACCGGTGGCGGTCACCGCCGGCGGCCTCGCCGTGGCGGCCGCCGGACTCGGCCTGCTGGCCGGGCTCGCCCCCGGCAGCGGCTACGCCTCCGGCCTGCTGCCCGGACTGCTCCTGCTGCCCGCCGGCGCCGCCGCGGCCTTCGCCGGGGCGGCCGTGCTCGCCACCGGCGGGGTGCCGCCCGAGCGCACCGGGCTGGCCGCCGGAGTGTTCAACACGGCGATGGAACTCGGCCCCACGGCCGGACTGGCCGCCCTGATGGCGCTCGCCGCCACCCGCCCGAGCGTCGTCGGCGGCTACGCCGCGGCCTTCGCGGCGGCCGCCGCGGGGCTGGCGATCACCGCCGTCGCGGTCGCCGTCCTGTCCCGCGCCACCCCTACCACCCGCACCACCGCACCCGAACACACCACCCGGATCAAGGAGTTCACCTCATGAGCACGCGTTTCGCCGACAAGTCCGTCCTGGTCACCGGCGCGGGCAGCGGCATCGGCCGGGCCATCGCGCTCGCCTTCGCCCGCGAGGGCGCCCGGGTCGCGGTCGCCGGCCGCACCGCCGGACCGCTCGCCGAGACCGTCGAGCTGATCGAGCGGGCCGGCGGCAAGGCCGCGGCGCTCACCGGCGACGTGACGAACGCCCAGGACGCCGCCCGGCTGGTCGGTGAGACCGTCGAGCGGTTCGGCGGCCTGGACGTCGCCGTCAACAACGCCGGGGTGTTCGGCGCCGCCGGCCCGGTCGCCGACATCGACGAGGCCGAGTGGCAGCGGGTGTTCGGCATCAACGTCACCGGCACCCTGCTCGCCATGCAGCCGCAGATCGCCCACATGCGGGCCCACGGCGGCGGCGCGATCGTCAACGTCTCGTCCAACCTGGGCGCCCACAAGCGGCTCGCGGGCGTCGGGGCCTACGCCGCCAGCAAGGCCGCGGTCACCGTGCTGACCAGGGCCGCCGCCCTCGACCACATCGCCGAGGGCGTGCGGATCAACACCGTCAGCCCCGGCGCGGTGGACACCCCGATGTCCTCCCGGCCGGGCGAGGACGCCGCGACCAAGGCCGGGCGGATGAAGGCCGAGGTCCCGGTCGGCCGGGCCGGGGCGACGGAGGAGGTGGCCGCCGCGGTGCTGTACCTGGCCTCGGACGAGGCGGGCTACACCGTCGGCAGCGACCTCGTCCTGGACGGCGGCTCCTCGGCCTGACCGCCTGACCGCCTGACCGCCTGACCGCCCGGCAGCCTGACCGCCCGATCGCGTCATCCCCGCCGGGCTACTCGTCCGGCGACTCCCCGGGCACCACCCCGTAGAACGCGTCCAGCGCCTGCGGGGTGCGTGCCCGGACCACCACCCAGGCCTCCTCGGCCACCCCGACCAGCACCTCCGGGCCCTGGTACCAGCGGAAGTGGCGGCCGAGCGCCGGCAACTCGCCCAGACCGTCCGGCAGTTCCTCGTCCCAGTCGAGGAAGTCGGTCAGCTCGTGGTCCTCCAGCAGCTTCTCCATCAGCGCCATCGCCGCGGCCGTCGCCGAGAAGCGCTCGTCCCAGGGCTCCCACCGCTCCTGCGCCTTGTCCGCCAGGTCGAGCCGGAACACCGTCGGCGGGTCCTCCCGGTCGAGGCCGTCCAACGGCACGCCCCAGTGCGCGCAGCCCTGGTTCTCGGCCCGGAACACCAGGGCGCCGTCCAGCACGTGCAGCTCGTCCGGCGTCAGCAGCACGTCCTGGTTGCTGGTCAGGTCCGCCCGGCGGCCGAACAGCCGGTACGCCTCGCGCAGCGCCACCGGCAGCCGCAGGCCCAGCCGCCGCTCGGCGGCGTCCAGCTCCGCGTCCGTGAAGCCGTCGCCGGGCCCCAGCGGCTCGCCCCAGTACGCGGCGAAGCCCCTGACGAGTGCCCAGGCGCCCGCGCGGGAGCGCACACTTTCGGCCATTGCGGCCGGGATGTCGAATTCCGTTTCGTCCACCCGCGCACCGTACGCCACCCCTCCGACAGCGCGGTGGCCCGCCCAACTGGCCCTCTGCCGCCGGTCCGCCGCCCGTCCGGGCACGACCGGCCGGATCTGACGCGAACGCGTAATCCCCGCGACACCCGTTGATCACCGCGGGGTTTCCGCGCCGTCGTTCGGGCAAGACACGGTTTCGGCCGGAACCGACATCACGAAAGGCGGACGCGCGACACATGCCGACCGCACCGCACACCGGGCCCCTCCCGGCCCGTCGAAGCCGCTGGGGAGAACACGGGCTGGCCTGGGCCTTCCTGCTGCCCTCCCTGGTGGTCTTCGTCCTCTTCATCGGCTACCCGCTGGGACGGACCCTCTACCTCAGCGGGCACGCCAACGACCTCTTCGGCGCGCCCTCCCGCTACGTCGGGTTCAAGCACTACACCGACCTCTTCGCCTCGGCCGACTTCGTCCGCACCCTCACGACCACGGCGCTGTTCACCCTGCTCACCGTGGTGCCCGGGGTGCTCGGCGCGCTGGTGCTGGTGCTGCTCCTGGAGAACCGGATCCGGGGCGTGCGACTGCTGCGCTCGGCCTTCGCGCTGCCCTTCGCGTTCTCGGTGGCCAGCGCCTCGGTGGTGTTCGCGGTGTTCTTCAACCCCGCCAGCGGGGTGCTCAACGGGCTGCTCTCGCACGTGGGCCTCGGCCCGATCGGCTGGCTGACCGACTCCCGGTACGCCCTGCTCTCGGTGGCCGTCACCACGGTCTGGATGAACCTCGGCTACAACGTGCTGGTGCTCTCCGCGGGCATCGGCTCGATCCCGGGGGAGATCCTGGAGGCGGCCCGCATCGACGGCGCCTCCGGCCTGCGGCTGGCCCGTTCGATCACCGTCCCGATGCTCGGTCCGAACCTGTTCTTCCTGACCGTGGTCTCCACCGTCCACGCGCTCCAGAGCTTCGGCCAGATCCACATCCTCACCAAGGGCGGGCCGGACGGCTCCACCCGGACCCTCGTCTACTCCGTCTACGAGAAGGCCTTCGCCTACGGCTCCAGCGACTTCGGCACCGCGAGCGCCCAGGCCGTGGTGCTGCTCGTGGTCGTCCTCGCCTGCACGGCCGTCCAGTTCGGCGTCCTGGAGCGGAAGGTGCACTACGCATGACCACCCTCACCACCGAGGCCGAGCCGAAGGCCGGGGCGCCCCGGCCGCCCGCCCGCGCCCGCGTCCTCGCCGGGCGCTCCGCGCGCGACCTGCTCGGCCGCGCCGCCGTCTACCTGCTGCTCGCCGTCGCCGTCGTCACCGTGGCCTTCCCGGTCTACTACGCCGTCGCCGGCGCCTTCATGGGCCCGTCCGAGCTCTCCTCCTACCCGCCGGCCCTGGTGCCGCACTCGGTCACCGGACGGAACTTCTCCGGCGCCGTGGACGCCATCCCGCTGGCCCGCCAGTACGCCAACTCGGCGATCGTGGCGACCGTCATCACCCTCGCCCAGCTGTTCACCTCGGTCCTCGCCGCGTACGCCTTCGTCTTCCTGCCGATGAAGGCCCGCGCCGTGGTGTTCGGGGTGTTCCTGGCCACCCTGATGGTCCCGTGGGAGGCCATCATCATCCCCAACTACCTGACGCTGTCCGGCTGGGGGCTCGGCAACACCTACTTCGGCCTGGTGCTGCCCTTCCTGGCCTCCGGCTTCGGTACCTTCATGCTGCGCCAGGCCTTCCGCCAGCTGCCCGGCGAACTGCGCGACGCCGCCCGGATCGACGGGGCCGGCCACTGGCGCTTCCTGTGGCGGATCGTCGTCCCGCTCAACAAGCCGGCCCTCGCGGCGCTGTCGATCTACGTCTTCCTGTCGGCGTGGAACCAGTACTTCTGGCCGCTGATCATCACCCGCACGGCGAACATGCAGACCCTCCAGATCGGCCTCACCTCGCTGCGCGACGCCGAGATGGCCGACCCCGGGCTGATCCTGGCCGGCGTCGTGCTCTCCCTGCTGCCCACCCTCGCCCTGGTGGTCTTCGGCCAGCGCTTCATCGTCCGCGGCCTCACCGCGGGCGCGGTCCGCTGACCGTGCCCCTCCCGCTCCTCCTGTGTCCCCCCTCCTCGAACGCTCGAAAGAGAGAACCCTCGTGAAGAAGAGTGCGCGCGCGCTCGCTGCCCTGCTAGTGGCCGGCCTGTCCCTGACCGCCTGCAGCTCCAGCGGCTCCGGTTCCGGCTCCGGCGGCTCCGCCGACGCCGGCGCGCCCGGCGCCCAGGCGCTCGACCAGGCCTCCGGTGTCACCAGCGTCGAGTTCTGGCACTCGATGACCGGCAAGAACGCCGAGGTGCTGAACGGGCTGGTCGGCCAGTTCAACGCCGCCCACCAGGGCAAGATCGAGGTCAAGGCGCAGTTCCAGGGCAAGTACGACGAGCTGGTCACCAAGTACAAGGCCGCGGTGCAGCAGAAGGGCACCCCCGCCCTGGCGCAGGTCTACGACATCGGCACCCGGTTCATGATCGACTCCAAGCAGACCGTCCCGGCCCAGGCCTTCGCCGACAAGGACGGCTACTCGCTGGACGACCTGGACGCCAACATCCGCAACTACTACTCGGTCGGCGGCAAGCTCCAGGCGATGCCGTTCAACTCCTCGATGCCGCTGCTCTACCTGAACACCGACGCCTTCAAGGAGGCCGGCCTCGACCCGGCCCAGGCCCCCAAGGACCTGGCCGAGCTGGGGGAGCTGGCCAAGAAGCTGACCAAGAAGGACGGCGACGGCAAGACCGTCCGGTACGGCTTCGGCGCCGCCATCTACGGCTGGTTCGTCGAGCAGCTGCTCGCCGAGTCCGGCACCATGTACTGCGACAACGACAACGGCCGCGGCAACAAGGCGGGCAAGGTCGTCTTCGACTCCGCCCAGGGCGCACAGATCGTCCAGTGGTGGGCCGACCTGGTCAAGGGCGGCTACGCGGCCAACACCGGCCGCACCACCGACGACGCCCAGGCCGCGTTCAAGGCCGGTACGGTCGCGATGCACCTGGAGTCCACCGGCGTGCTGCGCGGCTACACCGAGGCCGCGAAGTTCGGCGTCGGCACCGCGGCCTTCCCGAAGGTCACCGCCGCCGACCAGGGCGGCCCGGTGATCGGCGGCGCCTCGCTGTGGATCAGCGGCCCCGGCCACTCCGACGCCGAGAAGCGCGCCGCCTGGGAGTTCGAGAAGTTCGTCTCCGCCCCCGAGCAGCAGGCCGTCTGGCACACCGGCACCGGCTACTTCCCGGTCAACACCAAGGCCCTGGACGACCCCAAGGACAAGGAGTGGGTGGCCAAGTACCCGCAGTTCCAGACCGCGATCGACCAGCTGAAGGCCACCAAGCCGACCCCGGCCACGGCCGGCTGCCTGCTCGGCGTGATGCCGCAGGCACGCAAGGGCGTGGAGACCGCGATCGAGCAGACCATCGCCGGCACCAAGCCCGCCCAGCAGGCCCTGGCCGACGCGGCCAAGGAGCTCCAGCCGGCGATCGAGAGCTACAACAGCTCGGTCGGCTGACCTCCTGGCCCACGACGACGGCCCGCCCCGCGCC
>NZ_JBHVEU010000250.1:0-13022 GCF_042802075.1 Kitasatospora sp. NPDC057518 | reverse complement strand
GGTCCTCCTGGTCGCCGGCGGGCCCGGCGTCCGGCGCGGGGACGGGCTCCGCGGTCGCGAGCTCGGACGGGGACGGCACGGGGACCGGCACCGGTGAGGCCGAGGGCGCGGAGCGCTCCAGGACCCCCACGACGGCGGGGGCGGCCGGCTGGTCGTCGGGGACCGGTCGCGGGCCCATCCCGAGGTAGGCCCGCGGGCCGGCGTCCGCCGCTCCCGAGAGCAGTGCCGTCGCGAGGACGACCGCGACGACCGTGCCGCGCCCGAACGCCCGGACCGGGGACGGGCAGCCGGGCGGCCGCCGGGCGCCGGGGACCGCCAGAGGGACCGCCGAGGGGGCGGCCGCCGCCGACTCCGCCCGGCGCCGGCAGACCTCCGCGTTGCGCGACGCCGCCCACTGCTCCGACGCGCCCAGCCCGGCCCACGCGGTGGCGGCCACGGCGAACAGGTCGGCCGCCCGCAGGGGGTCGCCGCCGACCGCCGCGACGTACGCCCGCACCTCCTGCGCCCGCAGCGTCTCGGGGTGCAGGGCGCCGCGCTCCAGGGCGACGTACCGGTGGAGCTCCTCGGCCAGGCGGGTCGCGAGGGCCGTGTTCCCGGCCTCCATCGCGCCCCGGATCAGGGCCACCCGGGGCGCGTAGGCGGCCGGCAGCCTCTCGGCGGCCGTCCTTGACGACGTGTCGGCCGTATCGGTCATGGGCCCCTCGCAGGTGGTTCTCCGAACGATGGATGACGTCACGTATACCGGTCGGAGCCACCCCGGGCCGATGCCCTGTCAGCCCATCGGGTGAATCGTCACCGACCGGTCCACGGAACTCCTCCGGCGTTCGGGCCGCTCCGGTAAGGCGCCGCCCGGCCCGGCCGCCGGTCCGCGCCCCCGTGGCGTCACCGCGCCGAAATCGCCTCTTCGAGTGATCCGGGTGACGGGCCGAGTGCCCCGGCTGACCGGCCGACCGATCCTGGTGACGGGCCGACGACGGGGCTACCCGGCGCCGGTCCCGCCGTCAGGCCTGCTCCCCCGCCCGCAGCTCGGTGGCGATCTGGCGCCGGCCGGCGACCAGCGTCTCCAGCACCACCCCGAGGCCGACCAGCAGGGCCAGGCCCGCGGTGGGCAGCAGCACCGGCAGCAGCACGGGGGTGATGACGTCCCCGACCTTGGCGCCGACCAGCGTCGAGATGTCGAAGGCGCCGCCCAGTAGGGCGACCGCCGCCAGCGCGACCAGGCCGCCGCCGACGGCCGCCGCCAGGGTCTGCGGCAGCGCCTCGGTCATGATCAGCGCCAGCCCGTCCCGGGGCCGCAGGCCCATGGTGCGCAGCCGGGCGAGCACGGCCGTGCGGTCAGGTGCGGCCCGGAAGAGCGTCAGCAGGACGGCGAGCAGGGCGAATCCGGCTCCGGCGGCGGCCGCGTACCAGAACAGCCGCTCGGCGGCGTGCTGCAGCGGGTCGGCGCCGAGCGCGGCGGCGGTCTCCCGGCTGCTGTGCACCGTGTACCCGGCGGGCAGGCCGTGGGTGTCCTTGCCGGTGGCCGTGGAGCCGTCCGCGATCAGCTTGGCCAGACCGACGGGCCTGGCTCCGCCGTTGTCCCGCAGGGCCGTCCTGACCTGGTCGGGGTCGATGTCGCCGACGGCGAACCACTGGTTCACCCGCTTGGCGTCCGGCAGTCGTTCCCAGGTGGGTCCGGCGGGGACGACGACGAACGGCTTGCCCGGGTCCGGCAGCGCGGGGGTGGCACCGACGGTGTCGGCGACGGTGAGGCGCAGGTCGTTGCCGTTGAGGGTGCGCACCCGGGACGGCCCTGCGGCCAGGTGCTGGGCCAGGTCGCGGCTGACCAGGGCGGGCACCGGGGTGTCCCGGCCGCCTGGCGTCCCGGCCAGCTTCGCCGGGTCGAACTCGCCGACCCCGAGGGCCCGGGCGATCTCGGCGTACGCCGTCGGATCGGTCACCACCACCAGGTTGGCCTCGGTGTAGTCCTGGTCGCCGCCGAAGACGCGGGCCTTGGTCTCCATCCAGACCCCGGTCGAGGTCCGGACGCCCGGCAGGGCGGCCGCGGCCTTGGTGAACGGCTCGGTCAGGGTGGCGTAGTCCGGGAGGGAGACGCCGATGTCCCCGCCCGTGGTGATGCGCGCGGCGCGGGTCCGCACGTCGGAGACGGTGTCGAGCACGGTGGCGCCGAAGCCGGTCGTGGTGACGGCGATCAGCAGGGCGAGCAGCGGCAGCACGGAGGGCCTGCGGCGGCCCGAGGCGTCGCGGGCGGCCCGGGAGAGGCCGAGGAAGCCGATCAGGCCGCGGCCCCGGCCGACGAGGGCGGCCAGCCGGCCGACCACCACCGGCTCGATCCTGGCCAGCAGCAGTCCGCCGGTGACGGCGAGGAGCAGCGGCGCGGCGACCAGCAGCGGGTCCACTCCGGCCCCGGGGTGGCCGACGCCCCGGCGCCGGACCTCCGCGACGGCCGCGGCGGTGACCGCCAGGACGGCGAGTTCGCCGACCAGTCGGCGTCGGCCGCTGACCGGCCGCCGGCGCACCCAGAGCAGGGCCGCGCGGACCGGGAAGCCCAGCAGGGCGATCAGGGTCGCGACCAGGGCCGCCAGCACCGCGCGGTCCCACCGGGGGGTGGGCAGCAGCACCAGGGCGAGCGTCGTGGCGAGCACGGCGGCGGGCAGGACGGTGACCGCCCCCTCGCCGATCAACCGCCGCAGCACCCCGGCGACGGATCCGCCGCGGGCCCGGAGCAGCCGGATCTCGGCGGCGCGCCGGTCGGTGGTGAGCGCGGCGGCCAGGAACAGCACCACGGTGGCGACGCCCGCGACGCCGACCGGTCCGATCACGCTGAGCGGCAGCGAGGCCCGGTAGCGCTCGTCCGCCCTGGTGAGGACGTCGCGCAGGCCGGAGACGGTGTGCAGGTCGGGGCGCCCGATCGCGTCGTGGAGAACGGTGGCGTCGTGCCCGGTCAGGAAGGAGGTGATGACGCCGCGGGTACGGTCGAGCTGGTCGGCGTGCAGCGAGGCGGGGTCGACGGGCAGCCGCCAGAAGTTCTCGGCGTTCGAACCCCAGTGGACCAACGCGGGCAGGCTGCCGCCGTCGACGAACCCGCTGGTCGTCCAGTGCTCGTGCTCGGCGTCGGTGTTCAGGCAGGCGCGGGCCGGGCAGCCGAGGTCGTCCCAGAAGGGGTCCTGGGGGTCGTTGACCTCGTAGAGGCCGACCACCACGGTGGTCCGCCGGACGCCCGCGCCCTCGTCGCCGTTGTCGATGACGTCACCGAGCTTGATGCGGATGGTCTCGGCGGCCTTCTTGCTGACCACGATCGGCAGCGGATCGCCGACGGCGCCGGGGGTCGGCCAGGTGCCCTCGGTGAGGGTGGCCCGGGCGCCCAGGTCGTGCAGGTAGAGCAGGCTGAGGGCCGGGTACGGCTCCTTGTCCGAGAGGTGGGCGTACCCCGGGTTGGTCATGTAGCGGTCGGCCAGGGCGCGGGCGCCGTAGGCCTGACCCGACGGGGACAGCGTCAGCCGCCCGTCGACCTGCTCGACGAGCTGGCGCTGCACCCGGTCGAGTTCGGCGATGCTGTCGTCCTCCCGCGTCTTGGAGGTGGTCCGCAGGCTGGTCGGGTTGACGCCCTTCTCGCTGACGAAGGACTGGAGCGCCGTGTCCGCGCCCCGGTCCATGACGAGGGGGAAGGCCGCCGCCAGGAAGACGGTGACGAACGCGAGGGCCGCCATGAGCAGCGCGGCCAGCGGGTTCGCCCGCAGCCTGGTACGGACCCAGCGCGCGGGGCGCCGGGCGGTGTCGGGGGTGGGCACGCGGGTGCCGGCCTGGGTGGTCACATCTCCTCCACGTGGCGCGGGCGGGCGGCCACGTCTCGACGGCGGCGTCCGATGAGGAAGGCCGACAGCAGCAGGGGCGGCCGCGATCGCGGTCGCGTGCGGCGCACTGATCACCGGCAATCGGTCGCCGGATAGCGGACGATGCTGTCAGATTCGATCGAGGAACGGAAGGGATTCGCACGAATCAACTAAGCACTGAGCGAATTCCTTGCATTGGCAGGATCCGGGCCGGCGGCAAGTCGTCGAAATGCCATGCGCACTTCACAACTCCGGCTTCACCGCACGCCCTTGACCAGGCAACTTCTCTTTCCGGAATTCTCTACTCGAAACGGTGAACCCGCCAAGCCGCCCCAACCGTTGCCCCGGACGGAACCGCACAGCCACGCCCGCCAGGGGCGCCGCCCCGACGGCCACCCGCCCGACGGCGGCCGTGACCGGTCCCCGGTGCAGCGCTCGCAGACGGGCCACGGGCCGGCGACGCCGACGGCCCACGCCCCGTGGCCGTCGGGGCGGGGCCCGGGAGATCGCCGCCGCAACCTGGCATATTCCGTCCGCCGGAACGGGCTTGAAAGCACCTTCGTGCACCAGCAAAGTGGTCGCCAGTGAACCGGCACCATCGATACGAGGAGGATGCATGACGCAGACGCCCGTACCGTGGGGCATCGGCAGGATGACGCCGTACGCGGCCACCACTGCCACGCTCCCGGCGCTCACGCCCGTGATCGACCCCGAGACGCAGATCGCGGTCGTCGTGGACGAGGACGGCCGCACGGTGGAACTGGGTTCCCACGGCACCAGCACCAGTGGACTCACCCCCACCAGCACCCGCCCCGGCGACGGGGCCGCGCCGGGCGGTGCGACCGACGCCGACAGCACCGAGTCCTACGACCAGGACCAGAGCGGCAGTTGACGCCGAGACACCGTCGGCCGGTGCTGGTGCTGACCAACCCCTACGACGTCACCGCGGACGTGGTCCTGCGCGTCCTCGCGCACCGCCGCTCCCCCGTGGTCCGTCTCGACCCCGGCACCGACCTGCACACGGGCGCCTCGCTGACCGCCTCGTTCCGTACGGACGGCCGGCGGGGCACCCTGCGCACCCCCAGCCGGGAGCTCGACCTCACCGAGGTGGGGGCCGTGTGGGTGCGCCGGGCCTCGCCCTACGAGGGGCCGGCCGACCTCGACGGCCCGGAACGCCGCTTCGCGGCCTCGCAGTCCGTGTGGGGCGCGGGCGGCATCCTCGCCTCCCTCCCCGGGGCGCACTACGTCAACCACCCGTGGGCGAACCGCGCCGCCGAACACAAACCCGCACAACTCGCCGCCGCGCAGCGCTCCGGATTCGCCGTCCCGGACACCCTCATCACCAACGACCCGCAGGAGGCACGGGACTTCGTGGCCCTCCAGCGGGCCGGAGCGGTCTACAAGCCCGTGTGGAACACCCCGTACTCCGTCGACGGCGAACCGCGGGCCGTGTGGGTGCGGGACGTCCGGGCGCAGGAGATCACGGACGCGGTCCGGGCCTGCCCGCACCTGTTCCAGGCCCGGGTCCCCAAGGCGTACGACGCCCGGGTGACCGCCGTCGGCGACCGGCTGTTCGGCGTGCGGATCGACAGCCCGGACCTCGACTGGCGCCACCGGCAGAACCTGATGACCTGCACGCCGATCGCCGTGCCCGAACCGGTCGCGCGGTCCGTGGCCGACTACCTCGGCCGCTTCCGGCTGGTGTTCGGCGCGTTCGACTTCGCCGTCACGCCGGACGGCAGCTGGTCGTTCCTCGAATGCAACCCCAACGGCCAGTGGGCCTGGCAACCGCCCGAGACCACCGACCGCATCGCACACGCACTCGCTGACGAGCTGCAGAGAGGCCCCGACGCATGAGCACGTCCGAAGAGTTGCGCGCCGCCCTGACGGCCGACCTCGCCGAGAACGGCGCGCTGTCCGACCCGGCATGGATCAAGGCGGCCGAAGCGGTCCCCCGCGAAGCCTTCGCCGGGGCGTACTTCCTCCCGGTCGAGGGCAGCGACCCGACCGCCTACCGGCCGGTCCGGCAGGGCGACCCCGGCTGGCTCGAGGGGATCTACACCGACCGGACGCTCATCACCCAACTCGACGGCCACACCGGCGCGGACGAGGCGGACGGACAACCGGTGGTCGGCGCCCCGTCCTCCTCCTCCACCCTGCCGTCCCTCGTCCTCGGGATGTGGCAGCAACTCGGCACGGACACCGGACACCGCGTCCTCGAGATCGGCACCGGCACCGGCTACTCGACCGCCCTCGGCGCACACCGGCTCGGGGACGGGAACCTCACCAGCATCGAGTACGACCCGCGGGTCGCCGAACGCGCCGCCACCGCACTCCGGGCCGCCGGCTACCGGCCCCGCCTCCTCGTCGGCGACGGACTGCGCGGAGACCCCGGCGGCGGCGCCTACGACCGGCTGATCGCCACCTGCTCGGTCCGCTACCTGCCGATGCCCTGGCTGCACCAGGTGAAGCCGGGCGGCCGCATCCTGGTCACCCTGTCCGGCTGGAGCTACGCCTCCGGCCTGGCCGAGCTCACCGTGACCGGCCCCGGCGAAGCCACCGGCCGGTTCCTGCCCGGCTACACCAGCTTCATGATCGCCCGCCCGCACGACCGCCCGCCCCGCTCGACCCTCGCCATGCTGCCCGGCGACGAACGGCCCAGCCTGATCGACCCGGCCGTCGTCGACACCTGGACCGGCAGCTGGGTCGCCCAGCTCGCCGCCCCCTCCGCCGAACGCATGGGCAACGGCGCGACCCAGATCCTCTCCGACGTCGCCACCGGCTCCCAGGCCCGCACCGCACCCCGCCCCGACGGTGGATGGACCGTCACCCAACGGGGCCCGCTGCGGCTGTGGGACCGCGTCGAAGAGGCCGTACGGCTGTGGCAGCGGGCCGGCGAGCCGCACCAGGAAGGCTTCGGGATCACCGTCTCGGCGGCCGGACAACGGGTGTGGATCGGTACGGAGGACGGCCCGGGCTGGAACCTGCCGATCTGAACCGGGGGCGGGTCCGTACCACCGGTCGAGGGCAGTGCCCTACCAGAGTCCGGCGGCCAGCCAGACGGTCACGGCCGCGGTGGTGACGAGCCCGAGGTTGAGCGCGATCCGGCGGTCGCCGCCGGTCAGGTGGACGGCGACCGCACCGGCCTGGAGCAGCACGAGGCCGACGGCCGCCGCCAATGCCAGCGGGGGCGCGACGCCCGTCAGCGGCGGCAGGACCAGGCCGATCGCGCCGAGCACTTCGACCGTCCCCAGCGCCCTGAGGGCGGGCAACGGTACGCGGTCCACCCAGGCCATCATCGGCCGGAGCTGATCGGGGCTGCGGGTCGCCTTCAGCGTGCCCGCGTAGGCGTAGAAGAGAGCGAGCGGGCCCGCGAGGATCCAGTAGGCGGTGTTCATGGTTTCCGTTCGGTGTTCCTGTTCACGTGTCACCGGTCTACGGGGACCGGTCGACTGCTTCAGGCGAGGTCGGTGGCGGGCTCGGTCGCGTAGCGGCTCATCGCGTCGGCATTGGCCTGCGGCGTCAGCGGCCGCCCGTCGGCGAGCACCTGCTGGAGGTCCCGGAAGTACTGCACGTACAGGTCGGGCGTGAACGTGCTGAGCATGGTGGCGGGTTGGTCGGTCGGGTTGGCGAAGGTGTGCGGGGTACCGGGCGGGACCATCACGAGCGTCCCCGCGGTGGCGTCGTGGTCCTCGTCCCCGACGGTGAACCGCACGGTGCCGGAGAGGATGTAGAAGCCCTCGTCGTGCCGGGCGTGGCGGTGCTGCGGCGGTCCCTGGGTGTGCGGGGCGAGGACGGACTCGGCGATCGCGAGGCGGTGCCCGGTGTGGCTGCCGTCCTCCAGGACGCGCATGCGCGTGGTGCCCAGGACGATCGTCTCGCCGCCGCCGAGGCCCACCACCGAGAGGGCGGGGCCGACCTGCGGTCCGTTGCTCCGTGTCTCTTCGGTCCTGGTTCCTTCAGCCATGGCTTCTTCGGGCGTGGCTTCTTCGGTCCTGGCTTCTTCGGGCGTGGTCTCTTCGCTCATGTCCACCAGTGCACCGCCGGGGCCTCACGGGTGTCCAAGACCCGTCCTGCGGTATCGATACCCGGTGGGTATCGTTGCAGCGTGGAGCTTCGGACCTTGCGGTATTTCGTGGCGGTCGCCGAGGAACTCCACTTCGGCCGGGCCGCCACCCGACTGCACATGACCCAGCCGCCGCTCAGCCGGGCGATCAAGCAGCTGGAGGCCGAGGTGGGGGCCCTGCTGTTCGACCGCTCGCCCGCCGGCGTCTCGCTCACCCCGGTGGGCACGATGCTGCTCGACGAGGCGCGGGCCCTGCTCGACCACGCCGACCGCGTCCGTGCCCGGGTGAGCTCGGCAGCCGGCGCCGCGACCATCACCGTCGGCATCCTCGGCAACCTCACCGACCCCGGCGTGACCAGGCTGGCGGCCGCCTACCGCCGACGCCACCCCGGCATCGACATCCGCGTCCGCGACACCGATCTGACCGACCCCACCTGCGGGCTGCGCGCCGCACTCGTCGACGTCGCCCTCACCCGGGCACCGTTCGACGAGACCGCCCTGACGGTGCGCACACTGCGCAGCGACCCGGTCGGCGTGGTCCTGCGCGCCGACGATCCGCTGGCCGGCCGCGGCCGACTCCGGCTCGCCGAACTGGACGACCGCCGCTGGTTCCAGTTCCCCCAGGGCACCGACCCCGTCTGGCAGTCGTACTGGAACGGCGGCAGGCCGCGCGAGGGCGCCGTGGTGCGCACCGTCCAGGAGTGCCAGCAGGCCGTCCTGTGGAACGGCAGCGTCGGCCTGGCCCCGCTCGGACACGACCTGCCCGCGGAGCTGGCCGTGGTACCGCTGACCGACATGGCGCCGAGCCGCGTGGTGGCGGCGTGGAACGAGGGCGACACCAACCCGTTGATCCGGTCCTTCGTCGAGCTCGCGACGGCCGCGTACCGCCGCTGAGCACCGGCAACCGGTACGACCGGTGCCACCGCCCTCGCTCGGGCGCGGGCGAACGCCTTCGCCCGCAACACCTTGAACGGCTGCCGGGGTACGGCATGCGCAGTACGCCCGCTGCCCGGTTGTCCGCCGTACGGCCGGGAATCGCGGGCTCCTGTCATCCGCGGAGGTGATGCGTTGCTACGCCGCGGAGATGACGGTGTCTCAGTCTTCACGGCGAGGTCGGATCGGAGTTCGCGACCTACCGTTTCTCACATGACCAGACTCCGTCGCACCGCCGTGGCCGCCGTGCTCGCCCTCGTCCTGCCGGTGCCGATCGCCGGGGCGAGTTCGGCGCTCGCGGCCACCGCCACCGCTCCCGCCGCTTCCTCGGCGGAGGTGTCCGCCGCAGAGCTCGACCTGCCCCGGCCGACGGGGTCGCAGGCCGTCGGCCGCAGCACGCTGCACCTCGTCGACCGGGACCGCCCGGACCCGTGGGTGCCGGCCGCGGGGGCGCGGCAGTTGATGGTGTCGATGTACTACCCAGCCCGGCCCGGGACGGGCGGTCCGGCGACCCCGTACCTGACCGCCGAGGAGGCCCGGCTGCTGCTGGACTTCCAGGTGCCGGGCGGCACCATACCGCCCGAGGCGGCCACCGGCCTCCACCCGTGGGCCCGCACCGACGCGCGCCCGGCGCCGGGCAGGTACCCGCTCGTCGTCCTCTCCCCCGGGTTCACGCTCCCCCGCGGCACCCTCACCGGCCTCGCCGAGGACCTGGCCAGCCGCGGGTACGTCGTCGCCGCCGTCGACCACACCTACGAGACCTCCGGCACCACCTTCCCGGACGGGCGCACCCTGACCTGCGCCGTCTGCCAGGACCTGAACGACGACAAGATCGCGGCCGTCCCCCCGAGCCGGGCCAAGGACATCTCCTTCGTCCTCGACCAGCTGACCGGCCCCCGCCCCGCCTGGCCGCACGCCCGCATGATCGACCGGGACCGGATCGGCATGGCCGGGCACTCCATCGGCGGCAACTCCGCGGCCAGCACGATGGCCGCCGACCAGCGGATCCGCGCCGGCGTCAACATGGACGGCAAGTTCTTCGACCCGTTCCCCACCGGCGGCCTGGACGGACGGCCCTTCCTGCTTCTCGGCACCCAGTCCGTCCACAACCCCTCGGGCTGGGACACCACCTGGAACGAGGCCTGGGCCCGCACGGACGGCTGGAAGCGCTGGCTGTCCGTGACCGGCTCCGACCACGGCAGCTTCACCGACGCACCACTCATCGGCGCCCGCGCGGGCCTGCCCGACCCCGAGGCCACGCTCGCCCCACTGCGCGCCGAGAAGATCACCCGGTCCTACGTGGGCGCCTTCTTCGACCTGCAACTGAAGGGCATCCCCCAGCGGCTGCTCGACCGCCCGTCGACGGCGTACCCGGAGGTCCTCTTCCAGCAGCCCCTCCACTGAGCCCGACGGCCCCTCCGCCGAGGCGAAATCCCTTTGCCCGGCCGCCTCGCGTGGTTCGACACTGAGCCCATGCTCGGATTCGTCAGGACCGACAACGAAGCCCTCGTCTCGTGCCTGGGCGACCCGCAACGTGCCGTAGCGGCCTACCGGGAGCTGCTGCGGCGCGCGGAGGACGCGCTCGGTGCCATCCGCGCCGGCCTGTCCCACGAGAGCGCAGCCGTACGGGAAGGCTGCTGCCGGCTTCTGGACCACCTGGTCGATACCGAGTCCATGGGCGAGCTCATCACCATGGCCGACGATCCCGACGCCCGGGTCAGGATCGCCGCGTTCCACGCCCTGGCGTGCGACCGGTGCAAGGGGGACACGTGCGCACCGGGCGCGGACCGGGTCCTCGAGCCAGCGCTGCGGCACCTGGCCTCCGACCCCGACCCGCGGGCCAGGGCGATGGCCGCCGAGCTCGTCGGCAAGTTCGCCCACACCGATGCCCGAGCCGTCGCCGCCTTGCGCACGTCCTCCGCGCAGGACCCGAGCCCGGCCGTCCGGAAGAAGGCAGGATGGTTCATCCCCGGAGGGGCCGTCTACGAACGGACCGCCCCTCACCCGCCCAGGTGACGGGACCGCCCATACGTCCCCGAAGGGGGCCCGGTCCCTGTCACGCCGGTGGGATCGGGCCGAGGTAGGTGCCGCCGGAGGCGTCGATGGCCTGGCCGGTCACCCAGCGGCCCTGCGGGCCGGCGAGGAAGCCCACGACGTCCGCGACGTCCTCCGGCAGGCCGATCCGGCCCAGGGCGGTGATGGACTCCAGTCCGGCCATCGCCTCCGGGGCGCTCGTCCACGCGGAGGTCATGTCGGTGAGGATCACGCCGGGGTTGACGGTGTTCACGGTGATCCCGCGCCGGCCGAGCTCGTTGGCGAGGGGCGCGGCGAGGGCCACCAGTGCCGTCTTGCTGACGCTGTAGCCGATCTGGAGGGGCGAGCCGATCCGGGCAGCGGCCGAGGCCACGTTCACGATCCGCCCGCCGTCCCGGAGCAGCGGCAGGGCCCGCTGGATCACGAAGACCGGCGTGCGGACGTTGATCGCCATCACCCGGTCGAA
Source organism: Kitasatospora sp. NPDC057518 (assembly GCF_042802075.1). Lineage (NCBI taxonomy): Bacteria > Bacillati > Actinomycetota > Actinomycetes > Kitasatosporales > Streptomycetaceae > Kitasatospora > Kitasatospora sp. NPDC057518. The sequence continues at coordinate 1,690 of NZ_JBHVEU010000250.1, read as the reverse complement.
CTCCTCCTCGGTGATCTGCCCGATCGAACCGGCCAGGTGGACGCCCGCGTTGTTCACCAGGACGTCCAGGCCGTCCTCGCCGTGCTCCGCCAGCCCGGTCGTGAGGCCCTCGAACAGTTCGTCCAGCGCGCCGCTGGTACCGAACCGGGCCCGCACCGCGAACGCCCGGCCACCGGACTTGGCGATCAGCTCCACGGTCTCCGCAGCGGCCTCCTCGTTGCCGCCGTAGTGCACCGCGACCAGCGCCCCGTCGGCGGCGAGCCGCAGCGCGACCGCCCGCCCGATCCCGCGCGACCCGCCCGTCACCAGTGCCGTCCTGCCGTCCGGTTCGCCCATGGCCGCCGCTCCTTCGTACCGCCCCGGCCGAGTCCGGGGCCGGTTCCGGATCGTCACGGCCCGATGCCGGACAACCCCTCATACATTCCCGGCGCCGGAGCGCTGATGCCACCCGGCGGGCGGCGGCACGACGATGGCCCCGGCACGGGCGGTACCGTGCCGGGGCCGTCGAGGCCGTCGTGGCCGTCGTGGCGGAGGGGTCAGATCCGGACCCGGTTGGCCGGAGCCACACCGGCGGCGATCCGGCCGGCTTCGATCCAGCCCGGGGCGTCGCCGCCGTGGTTGAGCCAGACCCTCATCGCGCCGTCGTCCGCCAGGACGAGGTAGTCGTCCCTGCCGTCGCCGTCGAAGTCGGCGAACCGCACGTTGTCGCGGGGGGCGACGCCCGCGGCGATCTGCCCGAGTTCCCGCCAACCACCGTGCCCGTCACCGCCGTTGTTGATCCACGCCTTGACCGAGCCGTCGTCCTCCACGACCAGGTAGTCGGCGCGTCGGTCGCCGTTGACATCGGCGAAGCGCACCTTCCCACTCGGGGCGACGCCGGCAGCGACCCGGCCGATGGCCTCCCAGCCTCCGTACCCGTCACCACCCTTGTTCAGCCAGACGCTCACCGAGCCGTCGTCCTCCAGGACGAGGTAGTCGGCCTTCCCGTCACCGTCGAAGTCGGCGAGTCGTACCTTCGCGGCCGGGGCGACACCTGCGGCCACCGTGCCGCCGCTGCGGAAGCCTCCCTTCCCGGTACCCGCCCAGCACATGACCCGGCCGTCCGGCATCACCTCCAGGTGGTCGGCCTTGCCGTCGCCGTCGAAGTCCGTGAAGTACGAGGTGGAGTCCGGGAGTTCATCGGGGCCTCGGTCGCAGGAGGACTCCTTCGGGACCGGCTCCTCCCAGCCGCCGCGCCCGTCACCGCCCCGGTTGAACAGCATGCACTGGTCGAAAACCCCACCGCCCTTGCTGGCGAGGTAGTCGACCTTCTTGTCCCCGTCGATGTCGCCCAGCCACACGTACTTGCTCGGCAGACCGACACCGGTGGCGACCTGGCCGAGTTCGGTCCAGCCGCGCTCGCCGGTGTCGCCTCCGTTGTTGAGCCACGCGTCCAGCGAACCGTTGTCGCCGACCACGACGTAGTCGGCCCGCTTGTCGCCGTCGACGTCCGCGAAGCGGACCTTGCCGCCCGGCGCGACGCCCGCGGCGACCTTTCCGAGAGCGCTCCAGCCGCCTCCGCCGGGCATGTCGGTGCCCTTGTTCAGCCAGACGTTCACCGAGCCGTCGTCGCCGACCACCAGGTAGTCGGCCTTGCCGTCGCCGTCGAAGTCGGCGAAGCGGACCTTGTCCCCGGTGGCCACTCCGGCCG
>NZ_JBHVEU010000249.1:0-13065 GCF_042802075.1 Kitasatospora sp. NPDC057518 | reverse complement strand
GATGTGTATAAGAGACAGGCGGACGGGGACGCGAGGGGGTGTCAGCCCCCGGGTTCTGCTTCCGGATTCAGCTCCCGGGTTCTGCTCCCGGGTGTCAGCTCTCGGTGGAGCGGCGGCGGGCGGCCGCGACCAGCGCCGCGCCCGCGGCGAGGGCCGCGGCGGCGCCGCCGGCCTCCCAGCCGAGCCCGTCGGTGCCGGTGGCGGCGAGCGTGCCGGAACCGGTGGTGCCGGTGGTGCCGGTGGTGCCGGTGGTGCCGCCGCCCGTACGGGTGCCGGTCCCGGTGCCGGTGGTGAGGCCGGCCGGCTGCACGGTCTGCGGCTGCTGCCCGGTGCCACCGGTGCCCGCGCCCGTCCCCGTACCGCTGCCCGCGCCGTTGCCCGCGCCATTGCCCTGCTTGGCCGCCGCGGCCTGGTCCTCGGCCTGGGCCTTGGCCCAGCCGTCCTTGAGGAAGGCCAGGAGGTCCGCGTAGCTGCCCTCGTAGGCGGCCATGGCGGCCTTCTTCACCGCGGGGCCGCCGGTCTCGATGATCTGGGAGACCTTCAGCCGGTTGTCGCTGAAGCGCAGGTTCGGCAGCTCGACGGTCAGGAAGCGCCGCACGTCCTCGGCGTTGCCGTCCATGGCCTTCTGGGCGGCCGCGGCGGTGTGCGGGCCGGTCTCCTTGTCGGCGATGACACGCAGCACCTCGACCCGGTCGTCCTCGAACTGGGCTTTGGCGAAGCCCTCGTTGAGGAAGGCCTCGACGGCCGCGTCGGTGCCGGCGTCCAGCGCCTTGCCGGCCGCCTCGCGCACGCCCGGGCCGCCCTGCTCCATGAGCTGGCTGAGCTTGACCCGGTTGTCGTCGCTGCGCAGCCTGGGCAGCTTGGTCGTCAGGAAGGTCCGCAGGTCGGCCGCGCCGCCCTTGAGGGCCTGCTCGGCGCCCTCGCGCACGCCGGGGCCGGTCTTGGGGTCGGCCACCAGGGCCTCGACCTTGGCGCGGTCCTCGTCCTCGGCGCGGGCGGCGTACTGGCCGGTCGCCAGGAAGTCGAGGACGTCCTGGTAGCTGCCGTTCAGCGCCACGGCGGCGGCGAGGCGCAGCGCGGGGCCGGCCCCTTCGGCGCCGTCGGCGATCCGGGTGAGGCGCAGCAGGTTGTCGGGCTGCTGCTTCTCGGCGAGTTCGACCTCGAGGAAGTGGCGCAGCTCGGCGGCGCCGCCCTTGAGGGCCTTCTCGGCGGCCTCGCGGACCTTGGGGCCGGTGAGCGGGTCGGCGAGGATGGCCGCGACCTTGGCGCGGTCCTCGTCCTCGGCGCGGGCGGCGTACTGGCCGGTGGTCAGGAACGCGGTGATGTCCTCGTCGGTGCCGCGGAGGGCGGCCTTGGCGGCCGCCTTCACGGCCGGGCCGCCGACGGCGTAGATCTGGGAGACCCGGACCTGGTTGTCGATCCTGGTCTGCTCGTCGAACTCGACGTCCAGGAAGTGGCGCAGTTCGGCGGCGCCGCCCTTGAGGGCCTTCTCGGCCGCCTCGCGCACGCCGACGCCGCTCTTCGGGTCGGCGAGGATGCGCTTGACCTCGGCGCGGTCGCGCTGCTCCTGGCCGTCGGCCTGGGGCGCGGTGTCCTTGGCGGAGTCGGAGCCGGTGTCGGGGCCGGAGACGCCGGTCGGCTTGGGGGTGTCGGTGGCCGAGGCCGTGGTGGGGAAGAGGACGGCGGGGGCCAGAACGGCGGCCGCGACGACGGCGGACACCCGGGGCAGCTTCATCTTGAGCAAGACCTGCTTTGTACGAAGGATCATGAAACGCCAACAGCATAGATCTACTTTTACGACTGCCATACCAATTATTTGCCGAATCTCCCATTCCCCCCACCCGGCTACAAATCGCACCGCGCACCGCCCGTCCGGGGCCACCACTAGGGTGTGGCGGATGAGCTTCCACCTGGTCGTCGGACACGGGCCCGCCGGGGCCGCCACCGCCCGCCTGCTGGCCGAACAGGGCCACGAGGTCCGGGTCGCCACCCGTACCGGACGCCCCGCAGGGCCGGCCGTCCCCGGCGTCGAGCACCTCGCCCTGGACGCGAGCGACCCCGCGGCGCTGGCGCGGGCCGCCCGCGGTGCCGTCGCCGTCCACGGCTGCGCCGCGCCGCCGCTGCCGCAGTGGGCGCGGCTCTGGCCGGCGCTGAGCGCCTCGCTGTGCGCGGCGGCCGAGGAGAGCGGCGCGGTGCTGGTCATGCTCGGCAACCTGTACGGCTACGGGCCGGTGGCGGGGCCGATGACCGAGGACCTGCCGCTCGCCGCGACCGGCCCCAAGGGGCGGGTGCGGGCGGCGGCCTGGGAGCGGGCGCGGGCACTGCACGAGGCCGGGCGGATCCGGGCGGTGGAGGTACGGGCCTCGGACTTCTTCGGACCCGGCGTCACCGACGGCGGCCACCTGGCCGCGCGGGTGCTGCCCAACCTGCTCAAGGGCCGCCCGGTCGCGACGCTCGGCGACCCGGACGCCCCGCACAGCTGGACCTACCTGCCGGACGTGGCCCGGGCGATGGCCGAACTCGCGGGCGAGGAGCGGGCCTGGGGCCGGGCCTGGCACGTGCCCACCGCCCCTCCCCTGTCGGTGCGCGCGATGGTCGAGCGGCTGGCCGCCGAGGCCGGCGGCGGCCCGGTCCCGGTGCGCCGCCTGCCCGCGGCGGCGCTGGCCGTGGCGGGGCTGTTCTCCCCGCTGCTGCGCGAACTGCGGGAGACGCGCTACCAGTTCGACCGGCCGTTCACGGTGGACTGCTCCGCGTACGAGGCCGCGTTCACGGTGCGCGCCACGCCGCTGGAGGAGCAGCTGCGGGCCACGGTCGCCTGGTGGCGCGAGCGCGACGGCCGGTGACGGACGGGAACGCCGGTCACCGGCGGGGGCGGGCGCTTCCCCCGCATCGCTCCGTACCCGTCCTTCCTCGTCCGTTCACCGGACACGGAGGCCCTGCGTCCGTAGGATTCCGTCCGTGGCCAAACGACGTGAGGTTGAGCGGGAAGTCCTGGGTTCCATAGGCGAGTTGGCGTCCTCCGGGTTACCCGCGGCCGCGCTGTTCCGCGAGCTGCACACCCTGCTGCTGGAACCGCTCGGCTACGACGGCGGCTGCTGGCACGGCAACGACCCGGTCACCGGGTTCCCCACCTCCACCGTCGCCGACGGCCTGGACCCCGCCCAGTTCGAGCAGGCCGTGCACCTGGAGCTCCAGGGCGAGGACTCCACCACCTTCACCGCGATCCGCACCGCCGGCCACCGGGCGCAGACCGTCGACCGGGCCACCGACGGCCGCCCCGAACGCAGCGTCCGCTACCGGGAGTTGCTCAACCCCTGCGGATACGGCGACGAGCTGCGGATCAACTTCGATGTGGGCGGCGGCCGTTGGGGCTCCGCGGCGTTCATGCGCGAACGCGCCCGCGGCCGCTACGACCTGCCCGACCTGCGCCTGGCCGAACGCGTCGCCGCCCCGATCGGCGCCGCCCTGCGCGACACCCACCTCGCCGCCCTGCGCGGCGCCCGCCCCCTGCCGCCCGCCCCCGCCCCGGCCGTCGCCATCCTGGACCGGTACGGGCGGCTGCGCTCGGCGGACGCGGCGGCCCGCGAACTGATCGGACGGATGGCCGAACCCACCGCCCACACCGGCGGGGTGCCCAGCGGCTTCCTCACCGTCGCCCGCCAGGCCGCCCGCCGCGGCGGCCCCGCCGAGGTGCGGGTGTGCACCCCCGACGGCCAGTGGCTGTCCCTGCACGCCTCCCCGCTGGACGGCCGGCGCGGCGGCGTCGCCGTCGTCGCCTCCCCGGCCTCCCCCGTCCAGCGCCTGCCGCTGGCGATCCTCGCCCACGGCCTGTCCCCGCGCGAACAGCAGGTCGCCCTGCACGCGGTGCGCGGCGCCAGCACGAAGGACATCGCCGCGCTGCTCCACCTGACCGTGCCCACCGTCCAGCAGCACGTCACCGCCATCCTCCACAAGACCGGCGTCCGCTCCCGCCGCGAACTCGTCGCCCTCCTGATGGCCGACCACCTCCCCACCCTCGGCCTGCCGCCGCGGTAGCGGACGCACGCGGCTCCGGCCCGGGCCGGCCGCTACCCCGCCCGCCAGTGGACGAAGCGGGGCGGCTCCTCGCCCCAGGCGACGACGGCGCCGACGGGGCTCGGGCCGACCGCCCCGGAGACCACCCCGTGGAGGAACCCGACCATGCCCGGGCCGAAGACCCGGGGCGCGCCCCCGTCGCGGTCCAGGACCAGGACCGGCCACGCGTCGGGGTCGTCGCCGACCGTCAGCCAGGCCAGCGTGTCGGCGGTGCAGGACGCTCCCCAGGCGACGATCTGTCCAGCGGAGCGCACCTCGCCGGTGGGCTCGCCCTCCTCCTCGAAGAGCAGGCGCGCCTCCTCCGTCATGCCGCGCATGCCCGGCTGCGGGGCGTCCGGCGGCATCAGCTCGTCGGGGGCGAACACGGCGAGGGACCGGTCGATCTCCCCCGCCCCGTACCGCGCGACGAACTCGACGTAGTCGCGCGGGAACCGCAGACCCCACGCCGACTCGACCACCGCCCAGTCACCGGATTCACCGGCCCCCTCGGGCGGGGGCATGAGCTCCAGAAGCCCGCTGATGTCGGTTGTGTGCACCGTCGTTCCCTCTCGTGTTCTCCCGCGCCCCCGGCTACGGCTGCGCGTCGCGGCGCCTGCTAGCATCCGCGCGGTTCGGCGGCATGATCATAGGAAGAACAGGGAGGGGTCCAGATGCGGGACGGCTCGACAGTGGCAGCGGACGGCGAGGTGACGCGCCGTCGGCGGCGGTCACTGGGCATCGCGGCGGGGGTGTGCGTCCTCGGGGCGGCCGGGATCGGCGTGGCACTGCTGGCCGCGTCCCCGGGCGGCGCCTCGGCCGGGCCGGGCGGCCAGGCGAGCCCTGCCGCCTCGGCCAGTCCTTCGGCGAGCGCCTCGACCGCTCCCTCGCCCGGCGCCCCGGCGGAGAGCTCTGCTCCGGTTCCGGCGGAGGCTCCGGCCCCGGCGAGCACCGACCCCGACCCCGCCGAGACGGTGGTCCCGGTCGCCGCGACGCAGGACGCCGGGACGGAGCCGCCCGCCCAGCCGGCCACCTCCCGCCCCCGGCCCCCGGCCGCGCCCACCACGCCGGCCCCGCCCGCCGCACCGGCCGCCCGGTCGAAGGCCCCGGCCGCACCGGCCGCCAAGCCGTCCCCCGACTGGACCGTCCCGCCGAGGCCGGAGCTGCCCGCGCCACCCGCGCCGGGGCCGACGAACGCCCACTGCCCGCCCTTTCAGGCGATGACGTACGACGGCTGCCGGCCGATCGGCCCGGTCATCACGCTCCCTCCCGTGGTGCGGCCGACCGGCTGACCCCGAGGCCACCGGCGTCCCGGCCCCCGTCGGCGCGCGTTGTCGCAGGTGGGAGCTAGGGTTCGGCCCGTGAACGTTCCCAAGGTCATCCCGATCGGCTACCAGCCCGACTACCGCACCCGCACCATCGGGCGGTGCGAGGGCGGCCAGTTCTACGCGACCGTCGTCGCGGCCTACCGCGAGGGCTGGAGCGGCGACGACTGGCAGCCGCAGAAGCGCTGGCACGCCGTCCTCCACCGCTTCGACGAGGCCGGCCGCCACCTGGGCTCGCGCATCGAGTTCACCGGCACGACGGCGGACGGCGAGCAGCAGGCGATCGGCGCAGCCCGGCGGCTGCTGGAGCAGTGGCTGGACGCCCTGCCGGGGCGGCACTACCAGGACATCGCCATCGCGCCCTTCGACGTCCGCTTCGAAGGCGCCCTGTTCGGCCTGGTCCTGGAGGTGGACGAGGAAGAGGAGGACGAGGAGGACGGCGTCTGGATGGAGCTCCACCCGGACGGCCTGGCCTTCTCCGCCCCCTGGAACGGCTGCTACGACACCTGAGCACGGGCGGCCCCCATGGCCGGTTCCTCGCTAGGCTCGGCGGTGCCGGGTCTCCGGGGCCTCCGGGGCCCGCGGGGGTGTCCTGCGGGAAGGCGGGGTGTGCGCATGCTCGGGTACGACGCGGACGGGTTCGTGCGGGACGGGGTGCCGCACCGGGTGGTGGCCGGGGCGGTGCACTACTTCCGGGTGCACCCGCGGCTGTGGGAGGACCGGCTGCGGCGGGTGCGGGCGCTGGGCGTGAACACGGTGGACACCTACGTCCCGTGGAACTTCCACGAACTGCCCGACGGGACGGTGGACTTCACCGGCTGGCGGGACGTGGCCCGGTTCGTGCGGCTGGCCGGCGGCCTGGGCCTGGACGTGATCCTGCGCCCCGGCCCGTACATCTGCGCGGAGTGGGAGTTCGGCGGGCTGCCCGCCCGGCTGCTGGCGGTGGACGGGCTGCGGCTGCGCTGCGCGGACCCGGCGTACCTGGCCGAGGTGGACGGCTGGTTCGACGCGCTGGCGCCCGAGCTGCTGCCCCTGCTGGCGAGCCGGGGCGGGCCGGTGGTGGCGGTGCAGGTGGAGAACGAGTACGGCAGCTACGGCGACGACGCCGCCTACCTCGCCCACCTGCGCGACGGCCTGGTGCGGCGCGGCGTGGACTGCCTGCTGTTCACCGCCGACGGCGCCCACGACACCATGCAGCAGGGCGGCGCCATCCCCGGTCACCTCGCCACCGCCACCTTCGGCTCCCGCGCGCCCGAGCGCCTCGCGGTGCTCCGCCGCCACCAGGGCGAAGGCCCGCTGACCGCCATGGAGTTCTGGATCGGCTGGTTCGACCAGTGGGGCCTGCCGCACCACGTCCGCGACCCCGAGGAGACCGCCGCCTCGCTCGACGAACTCCTCGCCACCGGCGCCTCCGTCAGCCTCTACATGGCGCACGGCGGCACCAGCTTCGGCCTGTGGTCCGGCGCCAACCACTCCGGCGCCCACCCGCTGGACGCCGGCTACGAGCCGACCGTCACCAGCTACGACTACGACGCGCCGATCGGCGAGGCCGGCGAGCTGACCGAGAAGTTCCACGCCCTGCGCGAGGTCATCGGCCGCTACCTGCCCCTGCCGGACGGCGAACTGCCCGCCCCCGTACCCCGGGTGGCGCCGCAGCGGCTGGAGCGCGCGCACGGGCGGGCACCCCTGGCCGAGGCCCTGGACGCGCTGTCGCGGCCGCGCCGGCACGCCGCACCGCTGCCGATGGAACAGGTCGGGCAGGACCGCGGCCTGATCCACTACCGCACCCGCGTGCCCGGGCCGCGCCCCGAACTGCCGCTGCGCATCGACGGGTTGGCCGACCGGGCGCAGGTCTTCGCGGACGGCCGCCCGCTCGGGACGCTGGAGCGCAACTCCCCCGGCGCGACCCTGCCGCTGGCCACCGGGCCCGACGGCGTCGTGCTGGACATCCTGGTCGAGGCACTGGGCCGGGTGAACTACGGCCCTCAGATGGACGACCGCAAGGGCATCACCCGCGGCGTCTCGCACGGCCACCAGCGGCTCTTCGACTGGCAGATCCGCCCCCTGCCGCTGACCGACCTGTCCGCGCTGCGCTTCACCGACGACGCCGGGGTACGCGACGGGGAGCCAGCCTTCCACCGCTTCACCGCCGAACTCCCCTCCCCCGCCGACGCGTTCATCGCCCTGCCCCACTGGGGCCGCGGACTGCTCTGGCTCAACGGTTTCCTGCTCGGCCGCCACTGCGCCGCCGGCCCCCAGCGCACCCTCTACGCCCCCGCCCCGCTGTGGCGGGCCGGCGCCAACGAGCTGGTCGTCCTGGAACTCGAACGCCACGGCACGGCGGTGGAGTTGCGCGACGTACCGGACCTCGGCCCGGTCACACCGGCCCCCAGCTCCGAGTACTGACCGGCCCGGGCCCGCCGGCCACTCCCCGACGCGGGACGTCGGACCCGCCGACTTCCTGCTCCGCCACGACTCGGCGGCGCGAGGCTTGGTATGGGCACCGACGACCATGGTGCCTCGGGGGCTCGCCGGCTGCACGAAGTCCTGGCGGGGATCGATCCGGTCCTGCGCCCCGCGTAGGCCCGGCGCGGCCCCGGCACTCCGGCGCCCGTCGAGGCCCCGGTCAGACCCCGATCAGGCGCAGCGAGGCCCACAGGGCCAGGACCGCGGCGGTGAGGGTGGCGGGGACGGCGAGCAGGCCGAGGCGGGTGAACTCGCGCAGGTCCACCGGTACGCCGCGGTCGCGGACGATGCCGCGCCACAGCAGGGTGGCCAGCGAGCCGGCGTAGCTGAGGTTGGGGCCGATGTTCACCCCGAGCAGGACCGCGAGGACGGCGCCGGGCCCGACGGGGGCGGCCAGCGGCACCAGGGCGAGGGTGGCGGGCAGGTTGTTGATGACGTTGGCGAGGACGGCGGCCAGGGCGGCGGTGGCGAGCAGGGCGGGCAGCGCGGTGCCGGACGGGACGAGGTGGGCGAGGCCGGCGGCCAGGCCGTTGTCGACGACCGCGCGCACCACGATGCCCAGGGCGAGGACGAACGCCAGGAACGGCAGGGCGGCCGAGCGCACCACCGTCGCGGGGGTGGCGTGGCCGCGGGCCAGGGCGCGGGCGGCCAGGACGGTGGCGCCGGCGGCCGCCGCCCAGGCCGGGTCGACGTCCAGCGCGGAGGTGAGGACGAACCCGGCGAGCGTGCAGCCGACGGTGGCCAGGGCGAAGACCGGCATGGCGGGGGCCGGTCCGGTCTCGGGGGTCTCGGCCGGGGCGGCGTCCAGGTCGGCGGCGAAGCAGCGGCGCAGCACCAGGTACTCGACGCCGACCGCCGCCAGCCAGGGCAGCGTCATGAGGGCGGCGAAGCGGCCGAAGCTCAGGCCGCTGGCGGTGAAGGCGAGCAGGTTGGTCAGGTTGGAGACGGGCAGCAGCAGCGAGGCCGTGTTCGACAGGTGGGCGCAGGCGTACAGGTGCGGTGCGGGCCGGGCGCCGAGGCGGGCGGCGGTGGCCAGGACGACGGGGGTGAGCAGGACGACGGTGGCGTCCAGGCTGAGCACCGCGGTGACGACCGAGGCGACGGTGAACACCTGGACCAGCAGGCGGCGCGGGCGTCCGGCGGCGCTGCGCGCCATCCAGGCCCCGCAGGCGCGGAACAGTCCCTCGTCGTCGCAGAGCTTGGCCAGGACCAGGACGGCGGCCAGGAAGCCGATCACCGGTCCGAGGCGGGCGGCTTCGGCGGTGGCGTGCTCCAGCGGGACGGCGCCGGTCGCCACCAGCAGGGCGGCGGCCGGCACGGCGACGGCGGCCTCCGGCCAGCCCCAGGGCCGGGCGACGGCGCAGACCAGGACGAGCACCAGCAGTCCTGCGGACAGGGCTTCGGCGCAGGCGGTGTTCAGGGCGTGCTCCTCGGGGGGGGTGGTGCGGTCGGTGCTCGCGTCGGTTCGCGGCCCGGCGCAGCATGCCACACCGGCGGCGCTCGGCCGCCGGGCGGGTCCGGGGGGCCGGGGGTGTCGGCCCCCCGGCCCCGTACCCCCCGGGGTCAGGTCAGTCCCACCAGAAGGACCACTGGTGGGCGCCCACCAGCTGCTCGGCGTAGGCGGTGAGGGTGCCGGTGCCCTGGAAGACGAGGTCGGGGCAGAAGGCGGTGTGCTCGGCGGCCAGCGGGAGCGCCTCGGCGAGCGTGGCGGGCGGCACGGGGACGCTCAACTCCAGGGTGGCGAAGCCGACTTCGACCACCTGGGCGCCGAAGCGGCGTTCCCAGTCGGCGAGCACGGCGGCGATCCTGCCGGTGCCGGCGTGGTTCGCCGGGCCGCTCCAGCCGCAGGCCGTCAGCGCCTCGGCGCCGCTGCCGGCCCGCACCAGGCCGAGGCGGACGTCCTTGACGGAGCCCAGCACCTCGGCCAGTTCCCGGGCCTCGGTGCCGGCGGCGCCGTCGGGCACGGTGGCGGCGGTGGCGGGGCCGGGCCAGGTGCGGCCGTAGGGGGCCAGGGCCTCGTCCAGGATCCCGGCGTCCTCGCTCACGTCCTCGCTCGCGTCCCCGTCCTCGTCCTCGTCGACCTGCCTCCACCAGCCGCGCAGCAGCGCCTGCGGGTCGTAGCGGGAGGGCTCGGAGGCCTCAGCCGGGTACAGCTCGCCGGACAGCCAGGGCCGGTAGTCGTCGTCGGTGCGGTCCAGCGGGCTGAGCAGCAGCGGCCACAGGCCGGTCTGCGGGTGGGCGCGGTGCAGCTGCCGCCACAGCCCGGCGAGCGCGGGGTCGTCGCTGATCCACAGCAGCGGCTCCCGCCCGTCCTCCTCGGTGACCAGTCGGCCGGGCGGCAGGTCGACGGGCAGGGCGGCGAGGGCGGCGGCGAGGTCCGGGTGCTCGATCATGCGGCCCACCGTAGGGGCGGGCACCGACAACGCCCGGCGGCGGGCGCCCCGTCAGGACCAGGGCAGTGCGGCCCGCGTGCGCCAGTAGGCCTCGGCGGGCTCGGCCATGGGCGCGAGGGCGGCGAGGTCCTCGGGGGTGGGGCGCAGGTGGGTGGCGGCGAGGTTGGAGGTGAGCTGCTCGGGGGTGGCGGCGCCGGAGAGGACGGTGTCGGCCCAGGGCTGGGCGGCGGCCGCGGCCAGGGCGAGGGCGTCGGCGGTCGCGCCGGTGTGCTGTGCGAGGGTGCGCAGGGCGGCGGTGTCGGGGCCGGTGGCGTTGCGGCCGGCCAGGCGGCCGTTGGCCATGGCCTCCTTGACGACGACGAGCCAGCCGGCCGCGTGGGCCTCGGCGAGGGCGGGGGCGGCGGAGGTCTCCAGCAGGTTCCAGGTGGCCTGGACGGCGGTGAACAGCGGTCGGCCGTCGGCGGTGACGGCGAGGGCCCGGCGGATGGTGTCGGCCTGGGCGGGGCCGCTGGTGGACAGGCCGACCCGCACGCCGTCGGCGGCGAGGGCGGCGAGGCGCCGGTGCAGGGCGGGGTCGCTGAGGGCGGGGCTGTCGGGGGTGACGGAGTGGACGAGGTAGACGTCCAGGTGGTCGCCGAGCAGGGCGCGGGTCTCGCGGATCTGGCGGTCGTAGACGGCCGTCGAGTGCTCCTTGACCTCGTGTGCGGCGACTCCGCTGGTCCGCCAGTCGGCGGTGTAGGTGTAGCCCCACTTGCTGCCGACCGTCACCTCGGCGGCGGCCCGGGGGTGTTCGGTGAGCCACTGACCGAGGAACTCCTCGGCGCGGCCGTAGGAGCGGGCGGTGTCGAGGTAGCGGACGCCGGCGGCGTACGCGGCGTCGAGCAGGGTGTGGGTGCGGGCGCGCAGGGCGTCGACGGTGCGGTCGGCGGGCAGGTCGGTGTCGCGCCCGAGGTTGATGTAGCCGGGCCGGCCGACGGCCGCCGTGCCCAGGCCGAGGCGCGCGGGGTGCGGGCGCGCGGCGGAGGCGGGGGTTGCGGTGGCGGCGGGGTCGGTCGGCATGGCGGGTTCTCCTCGGGCGCGACGGTTCTCACCTGGGACTTTAGCCGCGTGGTGGTGCCGGGCCGTCAGCCGGCGGCGATGGTGGCGCGGATCCAGGGGGCGTAGGCGGGCACGTCGGTGTACAGGCCGGGGCCGCCCGCGCAGGGCACGCCGGGGGCGCCGGGGCCGGAGGTGGCGCCGACCAGTTCCCAGCGGCCGCCGCGGCCGCGCTGGATCTGGGGGCCGCCGGAGTCGCCGAAGCAGGCCATGGCCTGCGGGACGCGGCTGAGCGTGCACAGGCGGGTGGGGTCGGCGTAGCCGGGGGCGCAGTCGGCCGGTGCGCCGATGCGGCTGGGCAGTTCCTGGAGGCGGTCGGGGAAGACCATCTGCTGGTAGTCCTGGGTGTCGACGACGGTGCCGAAGCCGAGCAGCCGGGTGGGGGTGCCGGGGGTGCCGGGGTGGTCGGCGATGCGGATGGGCTGCCCGGCGGCGGGGCGGTCCAGGCGGACGAGGGCGAGGTCGTCGTGGTTGGGGCGGGTGGCGCCGTCGCCGAAGCCGAATCCGGGGTGGACGACGACGCGGTCGACGTTCCGTACGCTGCCGCCGCTGTCGCGGTGGGCGCTGCCGATGCGCACGGTGCCCTTGAGGGTGACGCCGGTGTCCTCGGTGCCCACCACGCAGTGGGCGGCGGTCAGCACCCACTGGCGGTCGATCAGGGTGCCGCCGCAGGCGCCGTCGGCGAGTTGCTTCGCGCTCAGCGGGAGGGTGGCCATGAAGGGGTAACGCTCGGTGGAGTCACGGCCGTTGACGATCGCGGAGGCGCTGCCGCTCATGGCGGTGGCGCCCAGCGCGGCGGCCAGGGCGGCGACGGCGGCGATCCGGGCGCCGCGGCGGCGGGAGGCGGGCTCGCCGGCGGTCGTACGGGCGGCGGTGGTACGGGGGGCGGTGCGGACGGTCGTGCGGAACGACACGGGTGACGGCCTTTCGGTCGGTCGGCTGGTGCGGATACGACCAGTCAACTCGGCGCCCGCCCGCCGCAACACCCGGCCAGCGGGCCGCTCCGGCCTGGGGGTAGCCCCCGGACCCGCCGTCGGGCTACCGGGTGGCCCGCCCGTACTCCCCCGGCGACGGCGACGGCAGCGGGGGGACGCCGGTCGGGGCGACGCTCTGCTCCAGGCGCAGCACGAAGTTGACGTAGCCGAGCGGCTTGCCCGGCCAGTGGCGGTCGTTGCTGGTGAGCAACTGGCTGTGCAGGCCGTCGTGTTCGGTGACCGGACCGGGGGTGGTGCGCAGGTTGGGCTGCCAGGTGCGGCCCAACGGGCGGTGCTCCAGGGACAGCGTCCAGCTCTCCTCGTCGACCGCGATCGTGGCGCCGACCCGCCCCGGCAGCACCCGCAGTCCGTACGCGCCGCGCACGACCGCCCGCTGGTCGAAGTCGGCGCTCGTGCCGACCACGGTGATCCGCCATGCGCCGTGGAACCTGAGCACGCCTGCCTCCTCGCGCCGCGGCGCCCGCTCCGGCAGCGGGCGCCCCGTCCACGTCTACGGTCCCGGTCCGCCGTCGGGCTCACCCCGGGGCGGGCGCGACCGCCGGCTTCTGCACGGGACGGTCGGCGGAGGGCGGGAAGGCGTGGACCGGCTCGCGTCGGCGGGTCCGGCTCTTACGGCGGGTCCGGCGCGTGGGCGGATTCCCTCATGCCCGTTTTATTCCGGTTCGCGAAGTCCGCGAATAAGGAAAACGGTCGGCGACGGCGGGCGGACATGGGCCGGGGCCCGTACCGCCTGTGCGGCTG
>NZ_JBHVEU010000248.1:0-13113 GCF_042802075.1 Kitasatospora sp. NPDC057518 | reverse complement strand
ACCGGCGGCCGCAGCGCCGGGCCGTCCGGGACGATGCCCTGGGCCCGGGCGGCCACCAGCCAGCTCGGCAGCTCGGTGAGCAGCAGGTCGTACAGCTCGTCGTCGGAGACCGTCCGGGGGTCGCGCCCCAGGTGGACGAAGCCGGCGTTGTCGATCGGCCGCTTCTCCGGGACGGGCAGTTCGTCCAGCTTCCGCAGGAAGTCGAACTGCCGGCTGTCCGGGTCGCCGAAGCCGATGAACTGCCAGAAGATCGGCAGCGTCGCCGCCTCGCAGAGCTTCTTCTCCGCCGCGGGCTTGCTGATCGGGCCGCCGTCCGTCTGGAACAGCACGAAGGCCGGGTCCGTGGCTCCGCTCTCCCGGTAGTGCCGGATGACCGCGTCCATCGCCAGGTGGTAGCTGGTCCTGCCCATGTGGCCGAGGCCCGCGACGATCCGGTCGATCCAGCCCGCGTGGTCCTCCAGGGCGATCTCGGCCTGGGCGTCGACCTCGGTGGAGAAGAAGACGACCGGCACGGTCCCGTCGTCGTCCAGGTGGGCCGACAGCCCCAGGACCCGGTCCGCGAGCGCCTGGACGCTGCCGTCCTTGTAGTAGGGCCGCATCGAGCCGGAGTAGTCGACCACCAGGTACACCGCCACCCGCTGGCCGTTCAGCCCGCGCCGCTCCACCGAGGCGCCGGCCGTCTTGTAGAGGCTCACCAGCGCGGGCGCGCTCTGCTCGACCTTGCTCAGACTGACGGCCATGTGTCGCTCCCTCGCTCGCTGCGGCAGCCGGGCTGCCGGGGCGCGTGATCGTCAACGCGCTCCGGACACTGTGCGCGGCGGACGACGGTGAGGGCAAGCCGTCCGCCCGGCCCGGCCGCTCACAGGCCGTTCGGGTGCCCCGACAGCCACCCGGCGTGCCGCTCCTTCAGCCGGTCCCGCTCCTCCGTCGACGCCAGGTAGACGTCCGCCCCGCCGTCGTACGGGTGGTACAGCCGCCGCAGGCCGGGGCCGGCGATGATCACCCCGCCCTCCCGGTCGTCGGCGACCCGCCGCAGCAGCCCGTCCAGGCCGCCGCGCCGCCACCGCCGCCGCTCCACGAAGACGTGGCAGTAGGTGCGGAACTCCGGCTCGGGGTCGTCGGTCTGGAGCCAGGTCCGCCAGTGCTTCGCATCCCGGCGCATCCGGGGGGCGCTCTCCCGGCTCGACCACCGCGGGGTGAGGACGTACACCTCGGCGCCCGCGAACAGCTCGTCCAGCACGGTGTTGTGGCGCTCCAGCACGATCGCGTACTCGCGCTCGTCGTCGGGGTAGCGCTTGGACTCCGGCAGGCTGTGGAAGCGCACCCAGACGTCCCGCGCCCGGCCGAGCTCGTACCCGACGGGCTCCGTGCCGGGCCACCGCCGCTCCCAGAGCGCCGTGAGCGCCGTGAGCGCCTCGCGATCCACCCGCTGTCCTCCTCCTCGTCGACCGGCGAGTCTGCCACATCCGTCCCACCCGTCCCGGCCTGGTGAAATCCCCTCGTCAGGGGCGCCGGGCTCCCGTAGCGTGGTTCGGTCGATCTTGAGGGCGGAACTGGGCAGAACGGGGCACCACATCATGCAGCAGCACCAGGGCTGGGCCGACGAGCGCTTCGGCGCCGTCGCGGACGTCTTCGCCGCCAACTTCGCCGGGTTCCCCGAGCTGGGCGCCGCCGTCACGGTGTTCGCCGGGGGCCGGAAGGTGGTGGAGCTGTGGGGCGGCACGGCCGACGAGCGCACCGGGCGGGCCTGGGCGCAGGACACCCTCGTGCCCGTCTTCTCCTGTGCCAAGGGCCCGGTGAGCATCAGCGCCCACCTGCTCGCCGAGCGGGGCCGGCTCGACCTGGACGCGCCGGTCGCCCGCTACTGGCCGGAGTTCGCCCGCAACGGCAAGCAGGACGTCACCACCCGGATGATCCTCGGCCACCGGGCCGGCATCCCCGCCCTGGACGCGGTGCTCTCCTTCGAGGAGGTCGCCGCCTGGGATCCGGTGGTCCGGGCGATCGAGGCGCAGCAGCCGCTCTGGGAGCCGGGCACCGCGTACGAGTACCACGGCCATGTGCTCGGCTTCGCGGTCGGCGAGGTGATCCGCCGGATCACCGGGCTGACCCCGGGCGCGTTCCTGCGCAAGGAGATCGCCGAGCCGCTCGGCCTGCCGGTCTGGATCGGCCTGCCGGAGAGCGAACTCCCCCGCCTGGCCCGGCTGGTGGAGGCCGAGGGCCGCCGTCCGATGCCCGGCCCGGAGCACCTGCTGACCCGGATCGTCACCATGAACGGCGCCCTGGTCTTCCCCGGCCTGGACGTGCCGCACGGCTGGAACGACCCGGCGCTGCACGCGATCGAGCTGCCCGGCGCGGGCGCCGTCGCCTCCGCCACCGGCCTGGCGGGCCTCTACGCGGCGGCGGCCACCGGACTGGACGGCGCGCCCCGCCTGCTCTCGCCCGACACGGTGACCGGCGCGGTGCGCGAAGTCTCCTCCGGGGCGGGCTTCCTGGGCTTCGACATGGGCGCCCGCTGGGGCTCCGGGTTGCTGCTCGACTCCCCGGCCTTCCGCCCGCTGCTCGGCGCGCGCAGCTTCGGCAACGACGGCGCCGGCGGCCAGTTCGCCTTCGGGGACGACGAGTTCGGCGTCGGCTTCGCCTATGTCGCCAACCGGATGATCGGCCACGGCGACGCCCGGGCGAACCGCCTGATCGAGGCGGTGCGCGAGTGCCTGGGCTGACCGGCTTCCTCCCGCTCGTCACCGTCCTGGCCACCACCGGCGGCCTCGGCGAGCTGCGCTACGGCGCCTCGCTGCCCGAACTCGCCGTCCACTACGGCGATCCGTGGGACGGCGGCGGCATCCACCGGGGCGACCGGTGGCCGCACGCCTTCTGCTGGGGTGACGTGCGGACGGTGTTCTGCCGCTGCCGCCGGCTCCACTCGCTCTCCCTGCCGGTCTGGCAGGGCGAGCTCGACCTCCCCCAGCCGGGCGGCGGTTCGGCGACGCTCGACACCCACGTCTCCGAGGCCGACCTGATGGCGGCGCTGACCGCCACCGGCCACAGCTGGCAGACGGTGACGTACGAGAACCTCCCGGACCAGCGGAACCTTTTGTTCTCGCCGGCCGAGGAGGTCCGGGTGGAGCTGGTCCTGACGAACCGGGCGTCTCAGGACGAGCCGCCGCTGGAGGCGTGGGCGCTGCACAAGGCGTTGCTGTGGGGCTACGAACACCTCGACTGCCCCGAGCCCGACCGCTCCCTGCCCGACGACGGCTGGGGCGCGGCCGGGCCGTAGCGCGGCGGCGAGCCGTTCCGTCCCCTGCTCGGAACGGCCCACCGCCGGCGGCGGTCCACTGTCGGCCGCAACCCGCCGACGGCCCCCGCTACTTGAGCAGGAAGTCGTACACCGCCTGCCGCCCGGCCGGGTCGGCCGCCCGGGTCTGCACCGAGTGCGCCGCACCCGGGACGATCACGACCTGCGGGTCGTGCGCCAGCTCCGCCTGCTGGTACAGCCACTCGTTCGGCGTGGACAGGTCCCGGTCGCCGCCGAGCAGCAGCACCGGCACGTTCGGCAGCCTGCGGTGCGCCGGCGGGAGCGGCGGCACCGGCTCGCGCGGCCAGTCCAGGCAGACCAGTTGGCTGCCGAGCCCGGTCGCGGTCGCCGGGTCGTACGGCCAGGTCTGCTCGGCGGTCAGCCGCTGCCGGGTGCGCTCCAGCGCGGCCGCCCGGCCCGCGACCGGGGTGTCGGTGCTGCCCCACGGGAAGCGCGAGTCCGCGCAGACGGTGGCGGCGTGCAGGCCCTGGCTGAGCGCCTCGGCCGGGGCCGCGTCGTCCCGGTGGACGGTCTCGATGAAGGCCTGGAGCTTGGCGGGCTGCCCGCCGGCGGCCTCGTGCAGCGCCTCCGGGACCCCGCCGTAGTTCGGGTCGGTGAACTCGTAGCTGGTGAGGGCGTCCAGGACCTGCGCCCCGTTGCCGTACCGCCGGACGGTGGCGGCGAGGTCCGCGGCCGGGTCGGTGGTGCAGCCGGTGGCCTGGCAGGCGGCCCGCAGCACCCGGGCGCTGGCGGGCAGGGCGGCCAGGTCGAGCGGGTCGTAGCCCTGCTGCGGCACCACCGAGTCGAGCACCAGCCGGGCCACGTGCGCCGGGTGGGCGAGCGCGTACCGCTCGGCGACGAGGGTGCCGTACGAGACGCCGTCGAGGGTCAGCCGCCGGTCGCCGAGGGCACCGCGCAGCCGGTCGATGTCGGCGACGGTGTCCGCGGTGCTGTAGAAGCGGGCGTTGGGGCCCAGGGTGGCGGCGCAGTCCGCGATCGACTGCTTGCGCGGCACGGCGAGGTCGGAGGAGCCCATGTCCTCCTGGAGGCCGGGGCACTGGAGCGCACGGGCGCCGGTGCCGCGCTGGTCGTACATGACCAGGCGGTAGTCCTTGAGGACGGGCGCCATCTTGCCGGCGATCCGCTTCATCAGCGGGACGCCGGGCTGGCCGGGGCCGCCGGTGAGGAACAGCAGGTCGCCCTTGGGGGCCGCGGTGTTCCCGGCGACGGCCACGGCGAGGTCGAGGGTGCCGGGGACGGCTCCGCTGTGGTCGAGCGGGACGGTGAGGGTCCCGCAGGTGAACTCGGGCGCGTCCGGGCAGGGCGCCTGCCCGGTGATCCCGCCGCCTGGCCTGGCCGTGGCGGGTGTGTCGGCCGTGGCGGCCGCGGGAGTGGCCAGCGTGGTGCCGGCGACCACCGCGACGGCGCCCAGCAGGGCGGCGATGCGGCCGCGCTTGCTCGTCATGTGAGTCCTTCCGCTCGCACCGCGTCCGTACTGACGCGGGCACGGACGTAGCCTGCGCCCGGGACGACGGCGAAGGCGAGCGGTTATCCGGGGATTCGACCAGGGGCGAATCCCCGACGGAGCCAGCGAAGGTGACGCACAGTCACATCAATCGCGGAAGCCGCGGCAGTCTCAGAGCAGCGCCCGCGGCAGCACCACCCGCACCCACTCCTCCGGCTGCGACAGGTGCGGGGCGTGCCCGGCGCCGCCGTACAGGTGGCGTTCCGCCTTGGGCAGGGTGAGGTCGATGAGGTCCAGCACCTCGCCGAACATCGGCGCGCTCTCGTCGCTCTGGGTGAGCAGCGCGGGCTCGCCGAAGCGGGCGAGCCCGATGAGGTCGAGGTCGAGCGCGTCCGGGTCGCGCAGCTCGTCCAGGTAGGTGGGCGCGTTGCGGATGTAGCTGTGCCGGACCGGCGCGGGCAGCTGCTCCCAGGCGCCGGGGCCGAAGGCGAGGCTGTCCACGTACAGTTCGGCGGCGGCCGCCGACTCGGCCTGTTCCAGCAGCTCCCGGACGGCGGCGATCCGGTCGGCGAAGCCGGTGCCGAGCGGTCGCAGGTCCGGGTCGGCGAGCAGGATGCCGGTGCCCGGCGGCTCGTGCACGGCGATCCCGCGCAGCAGGTCGGGCCGGGCGGCGGCGAGCCGGAGGACGACCAGGGCGCCGTAGGAGTCGCCGTAGGCGAAGGCGGGCGCGAGGCCCAGCTCGTGGATCAGCCCGGCCAGGTCGGCCGCGTCCTCGTGCACCGAACCCTGGGTGAGCGGGTCCTCGCTGCGGCTGTGCCCCCGGCGGTCGTAGGCGACGGCGGTGGTGGACTCCGCCAGGCCGGGCAGCACCCGCGCCCAGGAGTCCGCGTCGCTCCAGGAACCGTGCACCAGGACGACGCCGGGGCCCTCGCCACGGGCCTCGTAGTGCAGCGCCACCCCGTTCACCCTGATCTCGGCCATCACGAGTCTCCCGGTCTCGGCGGTGCTCCCCCACCAGACTGACACAACCACCCGAAAGGGTCAGGTCCGTCGGCGGCGGGCCCCGTCCCGGCCCCCGTCAGCTCATCGCCCGCACCGGCGGCTCGTCCCGCGTCCCGTCCTCCGCGACCACCGTGAACCGCTCCGCGTCCGACACCGACAGGTCCACCGGATAGAGCGACGCGGTGTCGTTGACGTCCAGCACGGCGCTCTGCCGCCCGGTCGCCGCCTCCACCCTGGTCACCCGGCCCCGGGTCATCGCCCACACCGAGCCGCCGTCCACCACCAGGCCGGTCACCTGGTCGTCCAGCCCCGCCGTCCACCGCTTGCCGCCGTCCGTCAGCGAGTACGCCAGCAGCCGGCCGGTGGCGGTGCGGCTCGGGTGCTTGCCGCCGCTGATGCCGATGTCGCCGGGCTTCTCCCCCGGTACGACGAACAGGTCCCCGACCACCACCCCGCCGAACAGCGGCCGGGCGCTGAACTCGTCGAAGGCGTGCAGCCCGCCCAGCATCACGTCCAGGTCGTACTCGTCCCCGGCGACCGGTATCACCGCCCGCTGCCGGCCGGTCCGGTCGTAGCTGAGCACCGCGTGGGTGCCGCGCTCGGCCTGGGCGTCCACCCACACCGCGAGCGGGTCGACCGAGACCACCGCGAGGTTCTTCAGCCCGCCCGCCGCGGGCAGCGCGATCCGCTGCTGCTCCCGGCCGTCCGCCGGGGCCAGCGAGCGCAGCACGGGCGGCGCGGCGCCGCACTGCGCGACCGTGACGGCGTCCCCGGGCCCGCCCGCGACCTGCAGCGGGGTGCAGCCCGGGTCGGCCGTGCCGCGCCAGACGTCCCGGCCGTCGGCCAGCCGTACGGCGCGCCAGCCGGCCTTCTCCTGGAGGAGGGCCTGCTGCCCGGCCACCGCGACCACGTCCGGAGTCGCGTCGTCCCCGTCCCGGGCGGGCGCGTCCACGGCGGCGGTCCAGCCCTCCCTGCCGTCGGAGAGGTCGAGCGCGGTGACGGCGGCGCACGGCTTGTCGTGCGGCGCGTGGCCGATCAGGCCGAGGGCGCCGCCGCGGCCCGTGCCGTCAGGCCCGGTCGTCCGGCTCATCGCGCACACCGTGTCCTCCCCGGGCGGGGCCCAGTGCCAGGCGACGGCCCCGGTCGTCCGGCGGTACGCCACCACGAGGTCCGGCCGGGCCCGGACCACCAGGTCCCCGCTGGTCCAGCTGCCCACCGCGCGGATCGTCGACGGCCGGTCCAGCGGCGCCTTCCAGGAGTCGTTGAGGCCGTCCCCGGCGAAGCCGACGAAGATCCCGAGCCCCAGTACCGCCCCGACGGCGGCCGACGGGAATCCGGCCCTCGGGTGGATCAGCGCCCAGACGAAGCCCGCACCGCAGGGCATCAGCCCCAGGATGCTGATGATCCCCATGTACGCGAGGCTGTCGCCGCCGAACCCGTTCGCCGGGCCGAACAGCACCGCCAGCCCCATGCTCGCGAACAGCGCCCCCAGCACCCCGCCGGAGACCACCATCCAGGTCTCCCGGTCCCAGGCGGACCACACTCCCCACTTCGCCCGGACGACACTGTCCTCGGGCCGAACGGCCATGCCGGTCTCTCCCCTGCGACGCGCCGCCCACCGCGTCGGGGCGACGATCATCGGATCGTCGCAGAGCGCGCCATGATCCGGAACAAAGAGCAGGGAAAACCCCGGCCATGACCCGCACATACCGGGCCCGGGGCGCCGGGGGCACCTGCTGTCCACGGCGCGCGCCGGGCGCGGAAATCGATTGCCCGCCCCTGGACCGCTGACTAGCGTTGCCCGGCATGACCACGCCATCCACCACCCCCGACTGGCGCACCGCCAACCGCGCGAACTGGGACGAGCGCGTCCCCGTCCACGCCGCTGGCCCCTTCTACGACCTGCCCGGCTTCGTCGCGGGCCGTGACACCCTCCAGGACTACGAGCCCGCCGAGGTCGGCGACGTCACCGGCCGCACCCTGCTCCACCTCCAGTGCCACCTCGGGCTCGACACCCTCTCCTGGGCCCGCCGCGGCGCCGTCGTCACCGGGCTCGACTTCTCCGCCCCGGCCGTCGCGGCCGCCACCGACCTCGCCGCCCGGATCGGCGCCGCCGACGCCCGCTTCGTCACCTCCGACGTCTACGCCGCCGCCGAGGCGCTCGACGGCCGGACGTACGACATCGTCTACACCGGCTTCGGCGCGCTCTGCTGGCTCCCCGACCTCACCCGCTGGGCCCGGACGGTCGCCTCGCTCATCACCCCCGGCGGTTTCCTCTACCTCGCCGAGTACCACCCGGTGGCCGACGTCCTCGCCGACGACGGGCGCGGCTTCGCGGAGGACTACTTCGAGCGCACCCCGATCGTCGTCGACTACCCCGGCACCTACGCCGACCCGGACGCCCGGCTCGACTCCACCGTCACCGTCCAGTGGCAGCACGGCCTCGGCGAGGTCGTCACCGCCCTGGCGGGCGCGGGCCTGCGCCTGGACTTCCTCCACGAGCACGCCCACGCCCACTTCCGCGTCCCCGCCGGCGCCCCCGCCCCGCAGACCTACTCCCTCCGCGCCACCCGGCCCCGATGACCCCGCCGGGGTGGCTCCGCCCCGGCTCCCAGGGCCTCCCCCTCGCCGCCCTCGCCGCCCTCGCCGCCGTCGAGACCCCCGTCCCCTACGCCGACGCCCTCCCCCGCGGTGCCGCCGGGCGCGATCCCGCCCGTGCTTGCGGCGGGCACATTTTGGCCCCTCAGCTCCAGCCCGTGTCCCCGCCCCTGCCCGCGGTCCGGTCCCCGCCAGGCACCCTGTCCCCGCCCGGCACCCAGTTGCCGTGCAGGCCCAGGGGCACCCGCACCGGCAGGTGGATGCGGGCCAGGGGCTCGCCGGTGAAGTCCTGGGCAGCGAGGACCACCAGGTCCGCCGCTCCCCGGTCCGGGTCGTGGACGTACGCCATCAGGTACCCGTCGTCCTCCGCCGTCGGCGACTCGGCGGCGACGAACACCGCCTCGCCCACCGCCCCGTCGCGCCCGAACTCGTGGGCCTCGACGGTCCCCCGGCTCAGGTCGTGCTTGAGCAGGGCGTTGCTGAAGCCCTCGTCCGGGCGGTCGTCCCCAGGGCCGGTCGGCGGCGCGTAGAGCTCGACGGCGGCCGCGTAGCCGTAGCGGTAGGGGCGGCCGGTGTGCCGCGGGTTGAGGCGCGGGAACTCCTGCACCCGGTCGTCCAACCGCTCCTCCCGTACCGTCCCCGCCGCCAGGTCGACCGTCCAGCGGTCGAGCGTGGGCCGGCTCGCGCCGATGTTCCGCAGGTCCATGCCCGGCGGGTGCCGCACGACGTCGACCACCAGCTCGTCCGCCGTCCGCTCGTACGCGTTGAGGGTGTGCCCGACCAGGTGCGGCGCGAGCTCGAACCACCGCACCGCGCCGCCCTCGCGCGGCATCACCCCGACCCGGGCGGCGCGCCGCTCGTCCCAGGTGAAGGGCACCCCGGTGGCCAGGTGCGCCGGGCTGAACACCACCTGGGTGTCGTACAGCAGCACGAACCGCTCGGTGAGCGCGAAGTCGTGCATGTACGGGTTCCCGGGCACCTCGATCAGCGTGCTGCGCCGGACGGTGCCGGCGGCGTCCATCACGATGTGCTGCACCTGCTCGGAGCCGTACAGGAAGGCCAGCGAGTGCAGTTCCCCGGTGTGCGGGTCGACGACCGAGTGGGCGTTGGCGCTGTACCCCTCCGGCGTGGCGCCCAGCCCGCACGGCCCCACCGTGTCCAGCTCGTAGGTGAGTTCGTACGGGCGGATGCCGCCCTCGAGCAGCGCGTAGGTGCGCCCGGCGAGGCCCGCGACCTGCACGTTGGGGGAGATGTCCATCCGCTCGTCGACGGGCGTGCCGCGCCGGGGCTCACCGAGCCGGTCGGCGACCGCGCCGGAGCGGACCCAGCGGTTGCGGTACCACTCGGCGCGCCCGTCCCGGATCCGCACGCCGTGCACCATGCCCGCGCCGAGGGTCCACAGGTGTGCGCCCGGGTCGTCGATGCCCAGCGGATTGGGGCCGTTGCGCAGGTAGCGGCCGTCGAGGTGGGCGGGGATCCGGCCGGTGACGGGCAGGTCGTAGGCCGTGACCTCCTCGGTCACCGGGGCGAAGTTCCCGGAGACGTAGCGGCTGCGCCTCGTACCGTTGTTGCTGTTGCCGTTGCCGTTGCTGTTGCTGTCGCTGATCGCGCCGTTGCCGTTGCTCTTGCCGATCGTGCTGTTGCGGATCGGGTCGCCTGGGCTCATCGTCTCGGCCTCTCGTCAGGTGATGGGGTGTCCGGACTCGTTCACGAACCGGCGCCGAACGCCCGCCCCAGTGCGGCCATCAGCGCCTCGTAGCGCGCCCCGGCCTCGGCCGACGCGAAGTGGCCGGCGAGCTCCAGGCTCACCGCGCCGTGGGTGGCCGCCCAGAAGAGGTTGGAGACCTCCAGGGCGTCGCCGGGCCGGAAGACCCCGGCCGCCATGCAGGCCTCGACGGCGGCCACCGAGGCGCCGAACGCGCCGTCGGCCAGGGCCAACGCCTCGGCGCTGGGCCGGAATCCGGGCACCGGCTGCTCGAACATCACGCGGTAGTAGGCGGGTTCGGCGACCGCCCGCTCCCGGTAGGCGCGGCCGAGCTCGGTCAGGTACTCCAACGGGTCGCTCCCGCGCGGGACTTGCTCCTGCGCCCGGCGCAGTCGCGCGAAGCCCTCCCGGTACAGCGCGTCGAGCAGCCCCTCCTTCCCGCCGAACATCGTGTACAGCACCTTGGTCGAGGAGCCGATCTCGGCGGCGATCCGGCGCACGGTCAGCGCGGCGGGGCCTTCGGCGACGAGGAGGGAGATGGCGCGGTCGAGGATCACGGCGCGTACGGCATCCTGGCCGACCCGCTGCGCGTCCTGGTAGGGCGTGCTCATGGGTAACAACGTAACCGATCGGAAACAGTGTTACCAGCCTTTGCAGGCAAGGGATTTCACCACCCACCCGGCCCGACCGCCCGGCCGCCCTGACCGGCTGTCCGACCACCCTGACTAGACTGGCGCGCTCCACAGCCGAGGGGATTCAGCGATGAGTGGTGCCACCCGCTGCGACGAGGTCGCGGCCGAGGCGGGCCTGGGCGAACGGCGGCGGCTGTACCGGACGAGCCGCCGGATCGGCGACGGCGTGGGCAAGTGGGGCCTGGGACTGCCCGGCATCCTCGTCCTCGCCGCCTCAGGCTGGACCTGGTGGGGCGCCGTCCTCGCGGTCGCCGCCGTGGCAGCGGCCGCCGTGGCCTACCAGAAGGTCCCGCCGCGCTCCGGGCTGGTCGCCGTGGCGCGCTACCAGGGCGGCCTCGTCCTCCACCACGCCGGCGGCGACTTCCGCGCCCTCCCCTGGGACGCCATCGAGAGCTACGAGTACATACCCTCCCGGATGGAGTTCCGCGGCAACCTGAGCGTCGAGCACTTCGGCCGCGTCCTCATCCTCGCGCGCGGCCGCGAAACCCCCTTCGTGGTCTCGAAACTGGCGGGCCGCTACGAACCGGGGCTGGCCGAGGCCATCCGCGCGGGCCTGCTGCCGCGCTACACCGCGCCGCTGCACGAGCGGTTCGAGGAGGAGGGACACGTCCTGTTCGGGACGGTGCTCGCCGTGCTGCCCGCGGGACTCCTCCTCGACCCCGACGACGACCACCCCACGGCCCCGCTGCCGTGGAGCGACCTCCAGGACATCAGCGCCGAGGACACGCGCGAGCTGCGGATCACGGAGCGCACCGGACCGGGCCGGGGCGGACGGGTCGTCACCCGCGTGCTCACCGACGCGGACGTCGTCGCGGCGTTCGTCCGGGAGACCCGGGCGAAGCTCCTGGCGGAGCAGCGCCCGGAGTGACCGCCCCCTGTGACCGCTCCCTGTGACCGCCCCGTGTGACCGGGCCGTGTGACCGCCCCGCCCGACCGGGCCGCACGACCGGCCTGACCGCACCCCGTGCCGCGTCCGACCGACTCGACGGCCGTCCGCCAGGGCGCGCCAACCCCGCGCTACGGCCGGACAGTTGACATGCGTCGGGCATCCGCCGGCGCACCGGCGGCACCGGGTCCGCACGTCGTGCTGCGCCGACCGGGTCAACCTCGGCGCCGGACTGTACGCGCACGCCCGGTCGGCTCGTTCTGCTGTACATGCCTCCCCTGATCCCGACGCCCTCACCGCTGCCCGTCCGCGGCACCGCGCGGACCGCCGCACGGAGGTCCCCGTGGCCGTGATCGGCCGTGCGGCGGCCACCGTGGTCGCGCTGGGCATCCTGCTCATCCCGACGGCCGTCACGGCGGGCACCGACCTGCCGCCCGAGCCCGGTGCGGGCTGGTGGGAGGTGTCGGCCAACGCCGCCAACGTCCGGGTCGACCACTTCGGCGAGGAGACCGTCATCGGACTCGCCCGTTCGGGTGACCGGGTCGAGGTCGTGGACACCTGGACCTCACCGCTCGGCGCCCGCTGGGCGAAGGTCATGGTGGAGCGCACCCGGGTCTCCGGCTGGGTCCTGTGGTCCCTGCTCGCGCACCGCGACCCCTCCTCGGAACCGTAGAATCCGCCTGTACACATCAGGAGGGAATTCGCGTGTTCCGAGCGCAGCGTCCGCGCACCGCAGAGCTGACCCCACGACGGGGCGAGGAGCCGGTCACCGGCGTCGCCCTGCTGCTGCCGGGCGGGTTCCTCCGCAGTCGGCGCGCACCGATGCGGGTCGCCGAGCTGGGCCTGCGGGACCTGGCCACCGAACTCACCGACCGCGGCCGGCCGCACGGCCTCGCGGTGCACCTGCTGCGCTACCGCCACGGCGGCTGGAACGACGCGGACGCCGACACCGCCGTCGACACCCGCTGGGCGCTCGACGAGCTGGCCCGGCTCTACCCGGGCGCACCCGTCGTGCTGATCGGCAACTCGCTGGGCGGGCGCGCCGCCTTCTGGTGCGCCGGGCACCCGTCGGTGGTCGGCGTGGCCGGGATCGCGCCGTGGCTGCCCAGCGGCGACCCGGTCGACCAGCTGGCCGGGCGGCGGGTGCTGATCGTCCACGGCACCGGGGACCACAGCTCGGCCAGTGCCACCCAGTCCCTGGAGTACGCGCTGCGCGCCCGGCGGGTCGTCCCGGACCTCGCGCGGTACGAGGCCCCGGGCGCCAACCACCTGCTGCTCCGCGAGTCCCGCGACATCAGCGCGCTGACCACCGCCTTCACCCTCGGCGTCCTGGGCGCCGAGCCCGCTCCGCTGATGGCGGGAGCGGTCTGCACCCGGCTGCCGGCGCGGGTGTAGCCGACGCCCCCCAACCGCTGTCGCGTCCCGCGTCCCGTGTGGTCCGCGTCCGCGCCCCGGGCCCCCCCTGCCGATCGG
>NZ_JBHVEU010000247.1:0-13275 GCF_042802075.1 Kitasatospora sp. NPDC057518 | reverse complement strand
GCCCCCACCCGGGCGGCGGCGGCCGCGTGCACGACCGGGCCGGTGTGGTGCTCGGCACGGGTGGCGTGGTGCTGCGCGCCGGTCCGGAGGGCGCCAGGGGCCGTCGGTTCGGGGTCGTGCCGTAGGCTCACGGGAAAATCGTTGCGCCGGAGCCGCGCGGACCACGAGCGGGGCGGGGAGTACCCAGACCAGATGAGCACGGCATCGAGCACCGAGTCGTCCAGCACCCAGCCCGGAGCGCCCGGGGCGGCGCCCGCGGAGGCCCCCGAGGAACGGACGGGCCCGGCGTCCGGACGGTTCGGGGCACTGGTGGACCGCTTCGCGCCCGCGCTGGGCGCGTACGCGGTGGTCAAGGCCATCGGCCTGAGCGTCTTCCTGCTGCTGCTCTCGCACACCGGCGACTACCTGAAGAAGCAGCCGGGCCGCGGCGGCGGCGCCCACGCCTGGGACGTGCTGGGCACCTGGGACGGCATCTGGTACCAGCGGATCGCCGAGAACGGGTACAACCCGCAGCTGATCCCGCTGCACGGCTTCCCGCTGGCCACCTACTACGAGAACTCGGCCGCCTTCTTCCCGCTCTACCCCTGGCTGATGCGGCTGGTCGGCGCCGTCACCGGGCTCGGCCCGTACGGCTCCGGGATCGTCGTCTCGGTGATCGCCTCGCTGGTCGCCGCGGCCGGGATCTTCGCGGTCGCCGAGCGGCTGGGCGGCTTCCGGGCGGGCGTGATCGCCGCGGTGCTCTGGGGCCTGTTCCCGGGCTCCGGCGTGGAGTGGGCGGTCTACTCGGACTCGCTGTTCGTCGCGCTGTCCGCCTGGGCCTGCTACTGCGTGATGACCCGCCGCTGGGTGGCGGCCGGCCTGCTGGCGCTGGTGGCGGGCCTCAACCGGCCGACCGCCGCCGCGCTGATCGCCGCCGTCTCGATCGCCGCGCTGGTCGCGCTGGTCCGCCGCACCGACGGGGTGGCCCGCCCGCTGACCGCGATGCTGATCACCCCGTGGGGCCTGATCGGCTACGTCGCCTGGGTCGGCTGGAAGATGGGCGACTGGGGCGGCTACTTCAAGCTCCAGCAGGGCGCCTGGAACCGCTACTTCGACGGCGGCGCCTCCACCCTGCGCACGATCATGGACGTGATCACCGGCCACTGGGACTTCTGGCAGTCCAACCCCGTCCCGGACCTGATCGCGATCGCCCTGCTGATCGCCCTGCCCGGCTTGCTGGTGCTGCTCTGGCGCACCCGGCCGCCGCTGGTGCTGTGGGTCTACACCGCGCTCACCATCATCACCGCGCTGAGCAGCAACCAGATCTTCGGCAACATCTCGCGCTACCTGCTGCCCGCCTTCCCGCTCTGCATCGGCCTGGCGGTGGCGCTGCGCAAGCTGCGGACCTCCTCGCTGGCCGGGCTGCTGGCCATGCCGGTCCTCGCGGCGGGCTGGTACGCGGGCTATGCGCTGTTCGAGTTGGGCATCCCGTAGACCCGGCGTTGGTTGGCAACGGGATCATCCGGCAGCAGACGGGCCGTTGCTAACCTCGGACGTATGACGACGACCCCGCCGCCCGTGCGCCAGATCCGCGACATCTCCGGGCTGATGGACCACGCGAGCCACGTGCTGGCCACCCGGATGGCGGCCGCCTTCACCGAGCTCGGGATCACCCCGCGCGCCTACTGCGTGCTGTTCCACGCGCGGGCGGGCGAGCGCACCCAGATCCAGCTGGCCGAGCTGGCGGACCTGGACAAGACGACCATGGTGGTCACCGTCGACGAACTGGAGAAGGCGGGCCTGGCCGAGCGCCGCCCGTCCGCGACCGACCGGCGGGCCCGGATCGTCTCGGTCACCGAGGCGGGCGAGCGGGCCGTGGTGCGGGGCAGCGCGATCGCCGACCGGGTGCACCGCGAGCTGCTGGAGTCGCTGCCGCAGCCCGAGCGCGAGGTGTTCCTCTCGGCCCTGACCCACCTGGTGGACGGCCACCTCGCGGAGCCCGTCGAGGTCGAACGCACCGTCCGCCGCGCCCGCCGCTCCCGGGGATAGTCGCCGGCCGCCCGCCCCGGACCGCTTCCGCGGGCTCGCCGCCACCGTCCCGTGGTCGACCGGGTGCGAGAACTGACCGTCCGTCAACTCGCTTGAATGCGACCGGTGTTCGAAGGGTCAGCCTGGATCCGGCCCGCGTTCGAACGGCGGACCGGACCCCGGGGTGCTACGGCCAGACCAGGCAGTACAGCTGGTGCCCGGCCTCGTGCAGCCGGTTGGCGAAGTCCTGCCACTCGTGCAGCATGCTGTAGATCACGAACGCGTCCCGCGGCCCGCGCCGGTCCGGCACGGTGGACCAGATGAAGGCGGCGGCGCCGAGCTCGGTCTCGTCGGCCTTGCGCAGCGGCTCGACGACGTTGTGGGGGAGCTGGACGACGGCGTAGTCGGGGTGCAGCACCACCAGTTCCAGCGGCGGCACCTGGTGCAGCGGGACGCCCTGGATGCCGGTGAGCACCATGGCGCTCATCGTCTCCGGTTTGATCTTGGTGGAGAGGTGGCCGGTGGGGGAGCCGCTGGTCTCCATCAGGTCGCCGAGGCGGCCCAGTGCGCCGAGCTCGCCGGCCTCCAGGCCGAGCCCGCCCGGCCCGAGGGCGGTGGGGACTCTGGCGGCCGTCGCGCGGTCCGGGGCTCCGAAGTACTTGTAGGTCACCCCCACGCGTCCCTCACCCCGCCTCTCACCGCCGCGACGACCACGACCCGTACCCGCTCCCGTACCCCCGCGTGCGGTCTCGGCGGGCCTGCGGGAGCCCCCCGCGGCCTCGTCGTAACCGTCCTGCGCCTCGGACACTCGGACCATCCTCACCGGAATTCGCCGGAATCGACAGACCCCCGCACGTCCGGCGCCCACCGGACGTGCTCCTTACCCGTCATGCGCCGCCGTACCCATTCGCGGTACGCGGCAGTCCTCTCCACACCCCTGCACACAGACCGGAGGTCCTGTGCACTCTGTGTACACAGTCTGACTGGTCCCCGGTCCGGTGAAGTCAGCGGCCCCTGCTGTACGGACAACCGTACAGACAACGGTGCCCGGATCATCGTTCCAGATGATCGGGTCGGACATGCAGAGCGTGAGGACACGATTTGAGACCATGTCTTTTGTGAGCTACCCCTACGAAGCCCCCCAGTCCCAGTCGCTGTTCGACCGCGCCTCCGTGGTGACGCCCGGCGGCGTCAACTCCCCGGTGCGCGCCTTCCGCGCGGTCGGCGGCACGCCGCGCTTCATGGTGTCCGGCACCGGTCCCTACCTCACCGACGCCGACGGCCGCGAGTACGTCGACCTGGTGTGCTCGTGGGGTCCGATGATCCTCGGCCACGCGCACCCCGCGGTGATCGACGCCGTCCAGCGGGCCGTCTCCCGCGGCACCTCCTTCGGCACCCCCGGCGAGGGCGAGGTCGAGCTGGCCGAGGAGATCGTCGCCCGGGTCGCCCCGGTCGAGCAGGTCCGCCTGGTCTCCTCCGGCACCGAGGCCACCATGTCCGCGATCCGGCTGGCCCGCGGCTTCACCGGCCGCGCGAAGGTGGTGAAGTTCGCCGGCTGCTACCACGGTCACGTGGACGCGCTGCTGGCCGCCGCCGGTTCCGGCGTGGCCACCTTCGGCCTGCCGGACACCCCGGGCGTCACCGGCGCCCAGGCCGGCGACACCATCGTGCTGCCGTACAACGACCTGGCCGCCGTCGAGCAGGCGTTCGCCGCCCACCCGGGCGAGATCGCCTGCGTGATCACCGAGGCCTCGCCCGGCAACATGGGCGTCGTCCCGCCGCTGCCCGGCTTCAACGGCGGCCTGGCCCGGCTCTGCCGGGAGAACGGCGCGCTGTTCATCTCCGACGAGGTGATGACCGGCTTCCGCGTCTCCAAGGCCGGCTGGTACGGCCTGGAGGCGGCGCACGAGGGCTGGGCGCCGGACCTGCTGACCTTCGGCAAGGTCATGGGCGGCGGCTTCCCGGCCGCGGCCTTCGGCGGCCGCGCCGACGTGATGGCGCACCTGGCCCCGGCCGGCCCGGTCTACCAGGCGGGCACCCTGTCCGGGAACCCGGTCGCCACCGCGGCGGGCCTGGCCCAGCTGCGCGGCTGCACCGACGAGGCGTACGCGACGGTGGACAAGGTCGCCGCCGAGGTCTCCGGCCTGGTCGCCGACGCGCTCGCCAAGGAGGGCGTGGCACACCGGCTGCAGACCGCCGGGAACATGTTCTCGGTGTTCTTCACCGAGGCCCCGGTCACCGACTATGACGAGGCCAGGACCCAGGAGGCGTACCGTTTCACCGCCTTCTTCCACGCGATGCTGGCCGAGGGCGTCTACCTGCCGCCGTCCGCCTTCGAGTCCTGGTTCGTCTCGGCGGCCCACGACGAGCGGGCGATCGAGCGGATCGCCGCCGCCCTGCCGGCCGCCGCGCGCGCCGCTGCCGCCGCCACGGCCTGACCGCCGCGGCCCGTACCCCGATTCCCAGGAGTAGTCGAGAAGTGAGCGCCAAAGAGATCACCGTCGTCCACGTGATGCGGCACGGCGAGGTGCACAACCCGGAGGGCGTCCTGTACGGGCGCCTGCCGGACTACCACCTGTCCGAGCTGGGCCGGAAGATGGCCGAGCGGGTCGCCGAGGACCTGGCCGACCGGGACGTCACCCACGTGGTGGCCTCCCCGCTGGAGCGGGCCCAGGAGACCGCCGCGCCGATCGCCGAGGCGCACGGCCTGGACATCGCGGTGGACGCGCGGCTGATCGAGGCGGAGAACGTCTTCGAGGGCAAGACCTTCGGGGTCGGCGACGGTTCGCTGCGGAACCCGGGCTACTGGAAGTACCTCACCAACCCGTTCAAGCCGTCCTGGGGCGAGCCGTACCTCGACCAGGCGGTGCGGATGATGGGCGCGATCGGCGCGGCCCGGGACGCCGCGCGCGGGCACGAGGCGGTCTGCGTCAGCCACCAGCTGCCGATCTGGATCCTCCGCTCCTTCGCCGAGCGCCGCCGGCTCTGGCACGACCCGCGCAACCGGCAGTGCTCGCTGGCCTCGCTGACCAGCTTCACCTTCGAGGGCGACCGGATCGTCTCGGTCGGCTACCGCGAGCCGGCCCGCGACCTGCTGCCCGCGCACCTGGTGGGCAAGGGCCGCAAGGGCGACAAGCCGGTGGGCAAGAGCTTCGGCGCCTAGCCTCCCGTAAGCGGCGTGTAAGTATGACTTCGGGTCACCCGGCGACTGCCGGGTGACCCGATTTCGTCGCAGGTCAGAAGGGGTGCGACGCGCAAGGGAGGACCCCGGCGAACCGGCCCGGAACTCCATGCGAAACTTTTCACATGTCTGCCATGACGCGCCCCCGTCCCCGTGTCGCCGCAGCAGCCGCCGCCACCGTCGCCGCCGCTGCGCTCGCCCTCACCGGCTGTTCCTCCTCGGGCTCGTCGGGCGGCGGCGAGGGCCAGGTCGGCTTCGTCACGGTCAAGGGCACCAACCTGTCGAAGGCGGACGCCGGGAAGCGCGGGGACGCGCCGGACATCTCCGGGGACACCCTGGAGGGCACCCCGGCCAAGCTCTCCGACTACCGGGGCAAGGTCGTCGTGCTGAACGTCTGGGGCTCCTGGTGCGGCCCGTGCCGGGCCGAGGCCAAGAGCCTCCAGAACGTCTCGGAGAAGTACAAGGACCAGGGCGTCCAGTTCCTCGGCATCAACACCCGGGACACCGAGAAGCAGAACGCCGTCCGCTTCGAGCAGGAGCAGGGCGTCACCTACCCGAGCCTCTTCGACCCGGCCGGCACCCAGCTGCTCAAGTTCCCCAAGGGCAGCCTCAACCCGCAGTCCATCCCGACCACCCTGATCGTCGACCGGGACGGCAAGCTGGCCGCCCGCGCCGTCGGCGGCACCACCGAGGACGCGCTGGAGTCGATCCTCCAGCCGGTGGTCGCGGAGCAGAAGCAGTGAGCCTGCCGCAACAACTCGCCGACAACACCGGGACCCTCCAGAGCGGAGCGCTGCTGGTCGCCGCGCCGATCGCGCTGGCGGCCGGACTGGTGTCGTTCTTCTCGCCCTGCGTGCTGCCGCTCGTCCCCGGCTACCTGTCGTACGTGACCGGCTTCTCCGCCGCCGACCTCGCGGACGCGCGCGGCGCGCGGCGCGGCCGGATGCTGCTCGGGGCGACGCTGTTCATCCTCGGCTTCACCGCCGTGTTCGTCTCGGGCGGGGCGCTGTTCGGGCAGTTCGGCGACACCCTCCAGGAGCACAAGCGGGTCATCTCGATCGTGCTCGGGGCGGTGACGATCGTGATGGGCCTCGCCTTCATGGGCCTCGTCCCCGGTCTGAGCATGCGCGAGGTGCGCTCCCACCGCCGTCCGTCGGTCGGCCTGCTCGGCGCGCCGCTGCTGGGCGTGGTCTTCGGCGTCGGCTGGACGCCCTGCATCGGCCCGACCCTGGCGACCGTCCAGAACCTCGCCCTGAACCAGGCCGACGCCGCGCGCGGCGCCCTGCTGATGACCTTCTACTGCCTGGGCCTCGGCGTACCGTTCATCGTGGCCGCGCTGGCCTTCCGCCGGGCGCTGGGCGCCTTCGGCTGGGTCAAGCGGCACTACCCGCTCGTCATGAGGATCGGCGGCGGCATGCTCGTCGCGGTCGGTCTGCTGCTCGTCACCGGGATCTGGGACTCGATGCTGAGCCAGCTGCAGTCCTGGACCGCCGACTTCCAGATCGGAATCTGACCGTGAGCAACACCACGACCGAGACCGAGCAGCCCCCGGCGCCGGACGACGTCGCCGCCGAGCGGCTCAGCACCGCGCCGGTCGAGTCCGACGGACCGACCGGCATAGGGGCGTTCGGCTGGGCGCGCTGGATGTGGCGCCAGCTGACCTCGATGCGGGTCGCCCTGATCCTGCTCTTCCTGCTGTCGCTGGCCGCCATCCCCGGCTCGCTGATCCCGCAGTACCAGAACGGCCAGGGCCAGCTGAAGGTCGAGGCCTGGAAGGCGCAGCACGCCACGGTCGCGCCGATCTACGAGAAGCTCCAGCTGTTCGACGTCTACAGCTCGGTCTGGTTCTCCGCGATCTACATCCTGCTGTTCGTGTCGCTGGCCGGCTGCATCGTCCCGCGCACCTGGCAGTTCGTCGGCGTGCTGCGCTCCCAGCCGCCGGCCGCGCCGCGCAACCTGACCCGGATGCCGGTCCACGCGGCCTGGCGCACCGAGGCGGACGCCGACGCGGTGAACGCCGCCGCGCACCGGCTGCTGCGCAAGCGCGGCTTCCGCGCCCACCTGTCCGGCGGCGCGGTGGCGGCCGAGAAGGGCTACCTGCGCGAGGTCGGCAACCTGCTGTTCCACCTGTCGCTGTTCGCGCTGCTCGGCGGCTTCGCCTGGGCCAGCCTGGCCTCGGGCACCGGCGGCAAGCTGATGGTCCAGGGCGAGGGCTACTCCAACACCATCACCCAGCTCGACGACTTCAACGGCACCCGGTTCTACGGCAACCAGGACCTCGACCCCTTCTACCTGAAGCTGGACAGCTTCACGTCGAAGTTCCAGACCAAGGGCGACCAGATCGGCGCCGCCCGGCAGTTCACCGCGAACGTCGAGTACTACGAGGGCAGCGACCAGTCGAAGCTGAAGAAGTCGACGATCGAGGTCAACCACCCGCTGGAGATCGGCGGCAGCAAGGTCTACCTGATCGGCCACGGCTACGCCCCGTTCGTCAGCGTCAAGAACGGCAAGGGCGAGGTCGTCTACCGCGGCGCCGTCCCGTTCCTGCCGCAGGACGGCAACCTGACCTCCACCGGTGTCGTGAAGGTCTCCGACTACGGCGTGGGCCCCGACGGCAACAAGACCCAGATGGGCTTCTCCGGCTTCTTCCTGCCGACCGCCCCGCTGAGCTTCGAGGGCACCGGCCCGGTCTCGCTGTTCCCCGGTGACGCCGAGCCCGAACTCGTGCTGAACGCCTTCGCGGGCGACCTCGGCACCGACTCCGGCCTGCCGCAGAACGTCTACCAGCTCAACACCCGCAAGCTCACCCAGCTCACCCAGGACGGCCAGCCGGCCAAGGCCCGGCTCAAGCCCGGCCAGGCCTGGGACCTGCCCGACGGCTACGGCTCGGTGACCTTCGAGGGCTACAAGCAGTGGGCCAGCTTCAACATCTCGCACCGTCCGGGCAACGCGATCGCCCTGAGCGGCGGCGTGCTCGCGATCCTCGGCCTGATCGGCTCGCTGTTCATCCAGCGCCGCCGGATCTGGGTGCGGGCGGTCGCCCTGCCGGGCGGCGGCACCCAGGTGGAGCTGGCCGGCCTGGCCCGCAGCGAGTCGGCGAAGATCGCCGAGGAGCTGGCGGAGCTCGCGGTCGACCTCCAGGACGACGCTCCCGCCTCCGAGGACGAGGAGGACGACGCCCCGGCCCCCGAAGGTGAGGACGGCACCCCGGCCTCCGCGGACGAGGACGGCACTCCGGCCTCCGCGGGCGAGGACGCCGACACCGAAACGGACGTACCCGAGGAGACCGGGACCCCCACAGTCCCGGCGGCCTCCCCGGAACCCGCAGTCCCTGCCGACCAGAACTCCAAGGAGTAGACGGTGCATCTCGCCTCGGCGGTCGACCCACAGCTGGCCGACCTCTCCAACAAGCTGATCTATTCGGCGATGGTGGTCTACACCCTCGCCATGTTCGCCCACATGATCGAGTGGACCTTCGGCAGCAAGGGCGCCGTCGCCGTCCGCTCGACGGAACAGGCGGGCAGCCTGGGCGAGACCGTCGCCGCGGCGGACAAGAAGGCCGCGAAGAAGGTCACCGTCACGGTGGCCGGGGCCGGCGGCGGCACCACGACGCTCACCCGCACCGCGATCGCGGGCGAGGGCGCGACGGTGGTCACCACCGGGCGCGGCGCCGAGGAGGAGGACGGCCCGGGCGCGGCCGGCACCAGCGTGCGGGCCGACCTGGCCGGCCGGATCGCCGTCTCGCTCACCGTGCTGGCGCTGGCGCTGCACGGCGGCGGCATCATCACCCGCGGCCTGTCGGTCTCCCGCTGGCCGTGGGGCAACATGTACGAGTTCTCCTGCGCCTTCGCCTTCGCGATGACGGCCGCGTACCTGGTGCTGCTGGCCGCGAAGAAGAAGGTCCGCTGGCTCGGCCTGCCGGTCGTCCTCGCGGTGCTGCTGACCCTCGGCATCGCCACCACGGTGCTGTACACCGACTCCGAGCAGCTCGTCCCGGCGCTGCACTCGCCGTGGCTGGCGATCCACGTCTCCACCGCGATCTTCTGCGGCGGCGCCTTCTACGCGGCGTTCATCGCCACGCTGCTGTACCTCGGCAAGGAGTCCTTCGAGAAGCGGACGGCGGCCGGCCTCACCACCGGCCCGCTGGGCACCTCGGCCTCGATCTGGCGCCGACTGCCCGCCGCGTCCACCTTCGACAAGCTGTCCTACCGGATCAACGCCCTGGTCTTCCCGCTGTGGACGTTCACCATCATCGCGGGCGCGATCTGGGCCGAGGCGGCCTGGGGCAAGTACTGGGAGTGGGACCCGAAGGAGACCTGGTCGTTCATCACCTGGGTCGCCTACGCCTGCTACCTGCACGCCCGTGCGACGGCCGGCTGGAAGGGCCGCAAGGCCGCCTACCTGGCGCTGGCGGCGTTCGCCTGCTGGCTCTTCAACTACTACGGGGTGAACATCTTCGTTACCGGAAAGCACTCCTACGCGGGGATCTGACCGGGGCACACGATCACCCACCGGCCCGGCTCTCTCCCACAGGTAGCCGGGCCGATGTGTGAAACGGGGTAGTGCGCGCCGGCCGCCGGCCGGTGCGAGAGGGAACTGAGGAGGAAATCGCGCAATGGAGTGCGACGAGGTCATGCTGACCGTCCGAATCACCGCCGCCGAGCGCACGCTGCTCCGCAGGCTCGCCCAGGGACACCGGAGCGACGTGTCGGAGGTGGTGTCCGACGCGCTGCTGGACATCATCCCGACGCTCAGCGCGCCGGGGGACGCCTACCGGTTGCTGGGGGCGCTGGCCGTGCCCGCGCCGTGCGCCCTGACGGTGTGGCTGCCGACCCCGCTGGCCGATCTGCTGGTGC
This sequence comes from Kitasatospora sp. NPDC057518, assembly GCF_042802075.1. Lineage (NCBI taxonomy): Bacteria > Bacillati > Actinomycetota > Actinomycetes > Kitasatosporales > Streptomycetaceae > Kitasatospora > Kitasatospora sp. NPDC057518. The sequence goes on along the minus strand of NZ_JBHVEU010000247.1, from coordinate 3,231 downwards.
CGGGCGCGGCCCGGATCGCGCAGATCACCGACGTCCGGGTCGAGTCGGCCAGCGCGGCCCTGGGCGCGGCGCTGCGGCTCTGGCTGTCCCAGGACCCGGTCCGGCTGGCGACCAACCTCAGCGTGATGCACGCGGGCCGGCCGGCCGCCCTGGTGGCCGCCTGACGGGCCCGGGGCGTCCCTAACTCGCCAGCGGCAGCCGGGCGCCCCCGAGGCCCGGCAGGGGAGGGCCGGGTACGGCGGGGCCCGGGACGGCGGGGCGGCCGTCGTAGGCGTCCCGCCGGACCGGCACCCCCGGGCCCTCGGCCGGTCCGTCCACCGGCACGGTGAGCAGCAGGCACTCGGCCGCCGTCCGGCCGTCCTGGAGCAGCTCGACCCGTACCGCGAGCCGCCCGTCCGCCGCGGCCGGCCCCTCGGCCGGCCCGGGCGCCGGTTCGGGGGCGGCCCGGACGAAGCAGGGCCGGTCCAGCTCGATGTAGTGGTCGAAGGAGGTCACCAGCTCGACCGGGACCACCGGCTCGGGGTGGCGCAGCCGCTGGGCGGCCTGCCGGGCGGCCTCCAGCACCAGCATCCCGGGCACGTGGTCCAGCTCGTGGTCGAACAGCACCGGGTGGGTGGCGTCGGCGCGCAGCAGCCAGGTGTCCGGCGCCAGGGTCGGGCTGAGCACCACGTCCGCCGGCTGTGCGCGGCCGACCAGCTCGGGCGCGGCGGGTGCCGGCGGGCGCGGCGGGAGGGTGCGCCGCGCGGGGCCGCGCAGCCGGGCGTACGAGGCGGGGGAGACCACCCGCAGCCGTCCGCTGCCGCGACCGATCGGCCGGCCGTCCCGGGTGACGTCGACGCAGACCCGGAGCGAGGCGAGCTCGCCGTGCCGCATCCGGACGTCCTCGCAGCTGACGGCCAGCATCAGCGAGGCGGGGCCGGCGGTGACGGCGAGGCCCGGCAGGCCGGTCCCGTCGAGCGCGTAGGAGAGGTCCTCCATCATGAAGTGGTGGCCGCGCGGCACCCCGAACCCGGCGTGGCCGATCAGCAGCCCGGTCTGCCGGATCGTTTCGGCCAGCAGCACCGGGTCGTGGTAGCGGTCCCCGGGCAGCCGGTAGAAGCCGTGCAGCCGGGGCCACTGGGCGCCGAGCAGGAAGTCGTACGGGCCGGTGGCCTGCCAGCCGGTGAGGAACACCTCGGACACCGAGGCGCGGTGCACCAGGTGCCGGGAGACGGTCCGGTCGTGGAAGTCGTAGCCGGTGGCGGGGCCGTGGTGGAAGTCGTAGCCGGTCGCGGGGCTGTCGTCGAACCCGAAGCCGCCGGCGCTGCCCGGGCCGGGGTGGGCGTACGGATCGTGCGGGTCCGGCTCTACGATCGATGGCATGACGGGCCCCCGCTTCAGGGTGTCGGTCGGAGCGGCCGCCACGGCCGTCCGAGCAAAACATACATACCACCCGGTTTGTGTTCGGCGGCTGGGGTGCCCAGGCCGAACGCTCCGGCCCGGCCACGCTACCTGCCCCCTGGGCTGCGGGAATGCCCGTTCAGGAGGCCTCGGACCATCGGTGGGGGCCGTCCCCGCTGGACGGCGGGGGCGAAGCAAGCGCTAGATTAGATACCAACCATGCGGTTTCGGAGGGTGCCGTCCGCATGCGAGCGCCGCCCCCGCAGGGGCCGCGCCGACAGCAGCCGGGTGGGGCGGGGATCGCGCCCGGCCGAGTCCGGAGGGGGCCAGTGGTCAAGCAGGAGCGGGCTGGGCGGACCCGGCGGGCCGTACTGCTCGCCGCCGCGGAGACCTTCGCGCGGGTGGGCTTCGAGGCCGCCAGCCTGGTCGACATCAGCCGCCGGGCCGGGGTGAGCAAGGGGGCCCTCTACTTCCACTTCGTGTCCAAGCAGGCCCTCGCCGACGGGGTGCGCCGCGCCTCCGGGCGGGAGGTCGGCTCGGCCGCGCTGCGCGCGCTGCGGGCCGACGGCCCGGCCCTCCAGGGGCTGATCGACTTCTCGCACGAGCTGGCCCGGATGCTGCGCGAGGACGTGGTGGTGCGGGCCGGCGTCCGGCTCGGCCGCCAGGGCCCGCGCCGGGACGGCGCCCAGGAGGGGCCGGACGGCCCGCCCGTGGCCTCCGACGTCGCCTGGCGCAGCCTCACCGCCGTCGTCCACCGGCTGCTGGACCGCGCCGCCGAGGCCGGCGAGCTGCGCCCCGGGGTGGACCGGCGGGCCGCCGCCGAACTGCTCACCGCGGTGGCGGCCGGCCAGGTGCTGCTCGCGGGCGAGGAGACCGGCCGGCCCGGTCCTGAGGCGGTGAGCCGGCTCTGGACGGCCGCGCTGCCGGCCCTGGTGACGGCGGAGCACCGGGCGGGCTAGCGGGTCTGAGGCCCCGGCCCTAGGGCTCCCGGAGTCGGGGCTCAGGCGCGCTCGGCGACGCTCAGCCGGGCGAGCGCGTGCGGCTGGACCAGGCCGGGCAGCAGCAGCGTCCAGAGGTCGGACAGCCGCTGGATCAGGTCCTGCCGGTCGGCCAGCACCTGGGAGCTCAGCTGGATGCCGGTGACGGCCCCGGTGATCACCCCGGCGGCCGCGGTCAGGTCGACCCCCGGGTGGAGGTCGCCGGCCTCCCGGGCGTGCTCCAGCAGGACGCGGACGGTGTCCATCCAGCCCTGGTAGGCCGCGAGCTGCGGCTGGGTGAAGCTGCCGTGCTCGATCGTCAGCCGGATGCTGCCGCGCACCAGCGGGTCGGTCTGGAGCGCGCGGGCGAAGGCGTACCCGAGGTCGATCAGGTTCTGCACCGGGCTGTCCGAGGCCGGTGTCCAGCCGGAGATGAAGACGCCCTGTCCCTCGATGACGGCGAGCGCCAGCTCCTCCTTGGAGCGGAAGTGGAAGTACAGCGCGCCCTTGGTGACGCCGGCGCGGTCCAGGATCTCGGACATCGTGGCGGCGGCGTAGCCCCGCTCGTCGAACACCTCGGCCGCCGCGACGAGTACCGTCTGGCGGGTCGCCAGCGCGCGGGCCTGCCTGGCCATCGCAGCCTCCCTGGAAAGTTCTGGTCTCGGCAGCGGCCGATCCTATGGGGGCGGACGGGGCGGCGGACGCATACCGTCCAGTAGGCATCCTACCGAGCCCGCCGCGGGCCCCTCCGGCCCCGGCCGACCGGGCGGGAGCGCCGCCGGAGCGGCCCCGGACGAAGCCCGACGCGGCCCCGGGCAGAGCCCGAGGCGGCCCGGGCAACGCCGGACGGCCGGTCACCCGAGCGGGGTGACCG
>NZ_JBHVEU010000246.1:0-13374 GCF_042802075.1 Kitasatospora sp. NPDC057518 | reverse complement strand
GCCGGAGGTGTCGGCGTAGATCATGTTCTGGGCCGGGACGGCGACCGGGGCGGCGGCCGGGACCGTCGCGGGCCTCAGTCCAGCACCGGCAGCAGCTCCGGCAGGTGCCCGTCCGAGGCCAGCGCCGCGGCCCGCCGTTCGGCCGGCACCTCGCCGTAGGTGGTGGTGCGCTGGCGGTGCGGGCGGCCCGCCGCCTCGGCGATCGCCTGGAGGTCGCGCACCGACTTGTAGCTCCCGTACGCCGAGCCGGCCATCCGCGAGATGGTCTCCTCCATCAGCGTGCCGCCGAGGTCGTTGGCGCCCGAGCGGAGCATCTCGGCCGCGCCCTCGGCGCCCAGCTTGACCCAGCTGGTCTGGATGTTGGGGATGTGCGGGTGCAGCAGCAGCCGGGCCATCGCGACCACCGCGCGGTTGTCCCGGGCGCTCGGGCCGGGCCGGGCGATGCCGGCCAGGTAGACCGGGGCGTTGGTGTGGATGAACGGCAGGGTCACGAACTCGGTGAAGCCGCCCGTCCGTTGCTGGATCCCGGCGAGCAGCCGCAGGTGGCCGAGCCAGTGCTCCGGGGTGTCCACGTGCCCGTACATCATCGTGGACGAGGAGCGGATGCCCAGCTCGTGCGCGGTGGTGACCACCTCGACCCAGGTGGCGGCCGGCAGCTTGCCCTTGGTGAGCACCCAGCGGACCTCGTCGTCGAGGATCTCGGCGGCGGTGCCCGGGATGGTGTCCAGGCCCGACTCCTTGGCGCGCTGCAGCCAGTCCCGGATCGACAGCCCGGTGCGGGTCGCGCCGTTGACCACCTCCATCGGCGAGAAGGCGTGCACGTGGATGCCGGGCACCCGCTCCTTCACCGCGCGGGCGATGTCGAAGTAGGCGGTGCCGGGCAGGTCCGGGTGGATGCCGCCCTGCATGCAGACCTCGGTGGCGCCCACCTCCCAGGCCTGCGCGGCCCGGTCGGCGACCTGCTCCAGGGAGAGGGTGTAGGCGTCCGCGTCGGTGCGCCGCTGGGCGAAGGCGCAGAAGCGGCAGCCGGTGTAGCAGACGTTGGTGAAGTTGATGTTCCTGGTGACGCAGTAGGTGACGTCGTCCCCGACGGCGTCCCGGCGGACGTCGTCGGCGATCCGGCAGAGCGCGTCCAGGGCCGGGCCGTCCGCGTGGAACAGGGCCAGCGCCTGGTCGTCGGTCAGCCGCGCCGGGTCGTCCGCGGCCACCGCCAGGGCCTCCCGGAGGTCCCCGGCGAGGCGCTCGGGCGCGCCCTTGGCGAGCACCTGCTCGCGCAGCACCTCCCAGTCGCCGTACACGTCCTCGAAGTCGGCCCGGCGGTCGCCGGTGCGGCCCTCGGTGTCGACGGCGGTGTGCAGGTCGGTGCGCCCGTACGACTCCGGCAGGTCCTCGGGCTCCTGCCAGGGCAGGCCGCGGACGACGGCGTCCGGGTTCGCCAGGCCGGTGGCCGGGTCGGCCAGGGCGCGCACGTGCGGCAGCACCCGCGGGTCCAGCCAGGGCTCGCCGCGCAGCACGTACTCGGGGTAGACGGCGAGGCGCTCGCGCAGCTCGAAGCCGGCCGCCGCCGAGCGCTCGGCGAGGCGCTCGATCTGCGGCCAGGGGCGCTCGGGGTTGACGTGGTCGGGGGTGAGCGGGGAGACCCCGCCCCAGTCGTCGACGCCGGCCGCGATCAGCCGCTCGTACTCGCCGTCCACCAGGTTCGGCGGGGCCTGGAGGCAGGCGGCCGGGCCCATCAGGTGCCGGGCGACGGCCACCGTGGCCACCAGCTCGTCCAGTTCGGCGTCCGGCATGCCGCGCATCGCGGTGTCCGGCTTGGCCCGGAAGTTCTGCAGGATCAGCTCCTGGACGCCGTGGTAGGCGCGGGAGACCCTGCGCAGCGCGAACAGCGACTCGGCGCGCTCCTGGTGCGTCTCGCCGATGCCGATCAGCAGGCCGCTGGTGAACGGGACGGAGCTGCGCCCGGCGTCCTCCAGCACCCGCAGCCGGACGGCCGGCTCCTTGTCCGGGGAGCCGAAGTGCGGGCCGCCGGGCTCGCTCCACAGCCGGGTGGCGGTGGTCTCCAGCATCATGCCCATCGAGGCGGAGACCGGCTTGAGCCGCTGGAAGTCCGTCCAGCCCAGCACCCCGGGGTTGAGGTGCGGCAGCAGGCCGGTCTCCTCCAGGATGCGGATCGACATGGCGCGCACGTAGGCGACGGTGTCGTCGTAGCCGTGCGCGTCCAGCCACTCGCGGGCCTCGGGCCAGCGGTCCTCGGGCTTGTCGCCGAGCGTGATCAGGGCTTCCTTGCAGCCGAGTTCGGCGCCGCGGCGGGCTACCTCCAGCACCTCGTCCGGGGACATGAACATCCCGTGCCCGTCCCGGCGCAGCTTCCCGGGGACGGTGGCGAAGGTGCAGTAGTGGCACTTGTCGCGGCAGAGCCGGGTGAGCGGGATGAAGACGCTCTTGGAGTAGGTGATGACGCCGGGGCGGCCGGCCGCTTCGAGTCCGGCGTCGCGGACCCTCGCGGCGCTCGCGCAGAGGTCCAGCAGGTCCTCGCCTCTGGCCTGCAACAGCACGGCGGCCTCGGTCACGTCGAGGGCGACGCCGTCCCGGGCGCGGCGCAGGGCGCGGCGCATCGCGTTCGCGGTCGGCGGGGTGCTGGAGTCCGTGGCGGTTCCGTCCATGGCGCGACCCTACGCCAGGGGTGGTACCGCGGGTGGAGACAACCCTGAGGCGGCATCAGGGTCGGCGTACCCACGAAGGTCAACCCGATCTGGCCCCACAGGGCGATGACGGCGGCGGCGCGGCGGCCTCTAATGGAAGGGCAAGGCCAACCACACGTGTTCGCGGAGGAGTTGAGGACGCCATGACCAATGAGAAGGCGGCGGGGGACGATCTGGACGCCGGTACGCCGTACCGCTCCCGACGGCGCGTACTGATGCGCGCCGGGGTGCCGGTGGCGGTGGTCGCCGCGATCGCCGCGGGGGTGGGACTGGTCCCGGCACTGGCCGCCGACAGCGCGCCCGACCTGCCGACGGTGAGCGCGGAGCAGCTGGTCGCCAAGGTGCTCGGCTCCGAGACCCAGGCGCTGTCCGGGTCGGTCGCCATCTCGACCGACCTCGGCGTGCCCGGCCAGCTGCTGAGCGGCGCCGCCGGCCTCGGCGGGGCGGTCGGCGGGCACGGCGGTGACGGCGGGGGCTCCACCGCCGACCCGCAGTCCAAGCTGCTCGGCCTGCTCGGCGGGGACCAGACGCTGCGGATCGCGGTGGACGGCCCGGACCGCCAGCGGGTGGACGTGCTGGAGAAGATGGCCGGCTACTCCATGGTCCGCAACGGCGACCAGGCCTGGGCCTGGGACAGCTCGTCCAACTCCGCGGTGCACATGACCGGTCGGGCCGCCGGCCAGGAGCACGCCAAGACGCCGCTGTCCGAGCTGCCGACCACCCCGCAGGAGGCCGCCAAGCAGTTCCTGGCCGCGAGCGCCGGCACCACCTCGGTGACCGTCGCCGGGACGGCCAAGGTGGCCGGGCAGAACGCCTACCAGCTGAGCGTGAAGCCCACCCAGTCCGGTTCGACCCTCGCCGAGGTGCGGATCGCGGTGGCCGCCGACAACGGGGTGCCGCTGTCGGTGGCGGTGAAGTCCATCGACGGCAGCACCGTGCTGAACGTCCGCTTCACCCAGGTGTCCTTCGCCCGGCCGGACGCCAAGACCTTCGACTTCACCGCCCCCAAGGGCGCCAAGGTGACGGAGCAGAAGGCGCAGGACGCGGCCAAGGGCGCGCCGGGCGACGCCCGGGAGCACGTGGGCACCGGGGCGCCCGAGGGCCTCGACGTGATCGGCGAGGGCTGGACGACGGTCCTCGCCACCCGGCTGCCCGCCGCGGTGGACGGGGCCGCGGACGGCGCGCCGAAGGGCGACGCCAAGGGCGGCAAGCACGGCGGCCACGGGGCGGGGGCCGGTCAGTCGCTGAACCCGCAGTCGATGGTGAAGTCGCTCGGCAAGCCGGTCGCCGGCGGCACCCTGGTGAGCACCAAGGTGCTCAACGTCCTGCTCACCGACGACGGCCGGGTCCTGGCCGGCGCGGTGACCCTGCCGGTCCTCCAGCACGCCGCCGGGGTGAACTGACGGATGACCCAGGCTCCCGTAACGGGGGACGTTACGGAGCCGGCCGGGGGTCCGGGCGCCGCGTCGCGCCCGGCCCCCGCGCCCGTGCCCGCTCCTACCGCTCCTTCGACTTCCACTCCTTCGGCTTCCGCTTCTGCTCCGGCTTCCGACGACGTCATCCGGACCCGCGGCCTGACCAAGCGCTTCCGCGGCGGCCAGCTCGCCGTGGACGGCCTGGACCTCGCCGTGCCGCGCGGCTCCGTCTTCGGCTTCCTGGGCCCCAACGGCTCCGGCAAGACCACCACCATCCGGATGCTGATGGGCCTGATCGCCCCCACCTCGGGCGCGGCCACCGTCCTCGGCGAGTCGATGCCGCAGTCCGTCGCCACCGTGCTTCCCCGGGTGGGCGCGCTGATCGAGGGCCCGGCCCTGTACGGCTTCCTCACCGGACGGGACAACCTGGTGCGCTTCGACGCCGCCGACCCGACCGCCGACCCGCGCACCCGCCGCCGGCGCGTCGACACGGCCCTGGACCGGGTCGGTCTGAGCGCCGCGGCGGGCAAGAAGGCCCGCGCGTACTCGCTGGGCATGAAGCAGCGCCTGGGCCTGGCCTCCGCGCTGCTCCAGCCGCGCGAGCTGCTGGTGCTGGACGAGCCGACCAACGGGCTGGACCCGCAGGGCATGCGGGAGATCCGGACGCTGGTCCGGGAGGTCGCGGCGGAGGGCACCACGGTGTTCCTCTCCTCGCACCTGCTGGACGAGATCGAGCAGGTCTGCACCCATGCCGCGGTGATGTCCCGGGGCCGGCTGGTGGTGCAGGGCACCGTCGCCGAGCTGGCCGCCCGGGCGCAGGGCCGGCTGGTGGTCCGCACCCCGGACGTGGCGCGGGCCGCGGAGGTGCTGGCGGCCCACCGGGTCACCGCCCTGGTGCCCGGCGAGGACCGGGTGGACGGCGAGCCGGGCGTCCTGGACGAGGAGGCGCTGCCCAGGCTGTGCGCGGCGCTGGTCGGGGCCGGGGTGCGGGTGCACGGCTTCGGGCTGGAGCGGGGCACGTTGGAGGACGCCTTCGTGGCGCTGACCGGGGAGGGCTTCGATGTCGCGGGCTGAGGCACCGGCCGAGGGCGGGACGCTGCCGTTGACGACCGGCCGGCGGCCGCAGACGGCGGCCGGGTTCCTGGCGCTGTTCCGCAGCGAGCTGCACCTGACCTTCCGCCGGATGCGCACCAAGGTGCTGCTGGGAATCCTGGCGGCGCTGCCGATCCTGATCGGGGTGGTGGTCAAGCTCAACACGGACAGTCCGCACCAGGGCGGCGGCGGTCCGAGCTTCATCGCGCAGACCACGCAGAACGGGCTGTTCCTGGTCTTCACGGCGCTCGCGGTCGCGCTGCCGGTCTTCCTGCCGATGACGGTCGGCGTGGTCGCCGGGGACTCGGTGGCGGGCGAGGCGGCCGCCGGGACGCTGCGCTACCTGCTGGTCGCCCCGGCCGGGCGGACCAGGCTGCTGGCCGCCAAGTTCACCGCCGGGCTGGTGTTCTGCCTGGCGGCCACGGCGGCGGTCGCGGTGACGGCGCTGGCCGCGGGTGCCCTGCTCTTCCCGCTCGGCCGGGTCACGCTGATCTCCGGGGACACCATCGGCCTCGGCGACGCGCTGCTGCGCGCACTGCTGGTGGCGCTGGTGGTCGCGGCCTCACTGGCCGGGCTGGTGGCGATCGGGCTGTTCGTCTCCACGCTCACCGGCAGCGGCATCGCGGCGATGGCCGCGACCGTCGGGCTGGTGGTCACCGTCCAGATCCTGGACGTCTTCCCGCAGCTGCACGCCGTCAGCCCGTTCCTGTTCTCCCACTACTGGCTGAGCTTCGCTGACCTGCTGCGGGCGCCGATGTACTGGGACGGGGTGCTGAAGGACCTCGGCCTCCAGGCCGCCTACGTCGCCGTGTTCGGCTCGGCGGCCTGGTCCCGCTTCACCAGCCGGGACATCAGCGCGTGACGGCCTCCGGGGCGGCCGCGGGGGTGGCCGCCGCCACGGGGGCGGGCTGCGGCACCGCCGCGGCGGCCCGCACCGCGCGGTCGGCCCGCACCTGGCGCAGCGCGTCCCAGGTGAGCAGCGCGAGCGCGACCCAGACCAGGCCGAAGCCGGCCCAGCGGGCGGGCGGCATGGACTCGTGGAACACCGCGACGCCGATCAGGAACTGGAACACCGGCGCCAGGTACTGCAGCAGCCCGAGCACCGTCAGCGGCACCCGGACGGCGGCCGCGCCGAAGAACAGCAGCGGGATCGCGGTGATCACCCCGCTGAGCATCAGCAGCCCGGAGTGCCCCCAGCCGTACGAGCCGGCCACCGTGTGCCCGAAGGTGCCGCGCCCGCTGACCTCCAGGTAGACCAGGTAGCCGAGGGCGAACGGGAACATGAAGGCGCTCTCGGCCGCCAGGCTCTCCAGGCCGCTCAGCCCGACCTGCTTCTTCAGCAGGCCGTAGGTGGCGAAGGAGAGCGCCAGGGTGAGCGCGATCCAGGGCAGCTGCCCGTACGCGACGGACAGCACCGCGACGGCGGCGGCGCCGATGCCCACCGCCGTCCACTGGGCGCCGCGCAGCCGCTCCTTGAGCACCAGGACGCCGAAGCCGATGGTGACCAGGGGGTTGATGAAGTAGCCGAGGCTGGTCTCGACCACGTGGCCGGCGTTGACGGCCCAGATGTAGACGCCCCAGTTGACCGAGATCACGGTGGCCGCGCCGGCCAGCATGGCGAGCCGGCGGGGCTGGCGCAGCAGCGGGCGTATCCAGCCCCAGTGCCGCTGGGCGACCAGCAGCAGGACGACCGCGACCAGGGACCAGACCATCCGGTTGGCCAGGATGTCGTCCGCGGCTCCCGGCTCCAGCAGCGGCCAGAACAGGGGGAAGAGGCCCCAGATGCCGTACGCGGCGACGCCGTACCAGAGGCCCCGGCCGTTGTCCTGCTGGTCTGTTCCCGCCATGGCCGAGTGCCCTCCCGCGCGCGTGTGTCGATGGCGACGGTAGCGGGCGGGAGGGGCGACTGTCATCTCCGTTTCCGGATTTTGGTCATGACATTGCCTGCATGCTGGACCCGTCCGGAGTTCCGGGAGCTCAGGGCGGGTGCCCCGGGGGTCGGGAGCCGTCGCCTCAGGCGTCGAGGGCCGTACGGACGGACTCGGCCAGCGGGACGGTCGGGCGGCCGATCAGCCGGGCCAGGTCGCCCGGGGTGCCGGCCAGCTCGCCGCGCGCGATGCCCGCGTCCACGTCCACCAGGGCCTCGGCGAAGCCCTGCGGCAGGCCCGCGCCGACCAGCGCGTCCAGGTGCTCGGCCGGGGTGACGTCCCGGTGCCCGACCGGCTCGCCGGAGGCCTTCGCCAGCTCGGCGGCCAGCTCGGGCAGGCTCCACGCGGCGTCGCCGCTCAGCTCGTACACCCGGCCCTCGTGGCCCTCGCCGACCAGGACGGCGACCGCCGCGTCCGCGTAGTCCCGGCGCGGGGCGGTGGCGACCCGCCCGTCCCCGGCGCTGCCGAGCACCACGCCGCGCGCCACCGTGCCGGCCGCGTCGCCCAGGTAGTTCTCGGTGTACCAGCCGTTGCGCAGGAACGCGTGCGGCAGCCCGGAGGCGAGGATCAGCTCCTCGGTCGCCTTGTGCTCGTCGGCCAGCCGGAAGGTGGCCGCGCCGGGGATGCTGGTGTAGGCGAGCAGCGCGACCCCGGCGGCCTTGGCGGCCTCCACCACGGCCCGGTGCTGCGGGATCCGGCGGCCGACCTCGCTGCCCGAGATCAGCAGCACCCGGTCGCCCTCGGCGAAGGCGCCGGCCAGGGTCTCCGGCTTGTCGTAGTCGACCACGCGGACGGCGACGCCGCGCGCGGCCAGGTCGGCGGCCTTCTCGGCGGAGCGGACGGCGACGGCCACCTCGCTCGCGGGGACCTGGGCCAGCAGGCCCTCGACGACGAGACGACCGAGCTGGCCGGTGGCACCGGTGACGACGTACATGGTGAAGCTCCTCGGGGTTACGTTTTGCGGTTCTGGCCTCGGAACTCACCCTAGGGGTGGCACTAACCTTTCGAAAGTACGCACTTCAAAGTAGGGTACTGACATGAAGGTAAGCGAGATGAAGACCGGCGGGCTGCCACCCGCCGACGTCTTCGACCGGATGTGTCCGTCCCGGGGCGTGCTGGAGCACGTCACCAGCCGCTGGGGCGTGCTGGTCCTGGGCGCGCTGAACGAGCGCGGCTACCGGTTCAGCGAGCTGCGCCGCAAGGTCACCGGGGTCAGCGAGAAGATGCTCGCCCAGACCCTCCAGACGCTGGAGCGGGACGGCTTCGTGCTGCGCGAGGCGCACCCGGTGATCCCGCCGCGGGTCGACTACAGCCTCACCCCGCTGGGGCGCGAGGCGGCGGAGCTGGTCGCGGCGCTGGCGCACTGGTCGGAGCGGCGGGTGCCGGAGGTCGAGGCGGCGCGCCAGGGGTACGACGGACGGGCCGCCGCCCTGCGGTGAGGCCGCCTCCCCTCGGCGATCGGGCGGGCTGCCGGCCTCGGCTACCGCTCCGCGACGAGGGCGGCGAGCCCGTCCAGGACCCGGGCCAGGCCGAAGGCGTAGGCGTGGTCCGGGCTGTACGCGCCGCCGTGCGCCTCGCCGGCCGCGGCCCCGACCCGGGCGGCGACCGGGTAGCGCTCGGCGTCGAAGACCCGGGCGAGCAGGTCGGCGTTGGCGGCCCACCACTGCTCGTCGGTCATCGCGCTGTCCTGCCGGGCGGCGCGCTCGTCGGCGGCCATCCGGGCACAGGTCTGGACGAAGCCGAGCAGGTGGGTCAGCGCGGCGTCCAGGTCGACGTCGGGCAGCCCGGTGCCCTCGAAGGCGCGCAGCTCGTACTCGTACTTGGCCATCAGGCCGGGCCCGAGCGGCGGGCGGCTGGTGGAGACGGCGGCGACCCACGGGTGGGCGCGGTGCAGCGCCCGGTTGTCGTCCGCGACGGCGGTGACCCGGGCGCGCCAGCCCTCCCCGGCCGGGGTGCTGCGGGGCATCGTGGCGTAGACGGTGTCCAGCATCAGGTCGAGCAGCTCGGCCTTGCCCGGCACGTAGGTGTAGAGCGCCATCGGGGAGAGGCCCAGCTCCTGCGCGACCCGGCGCATAGTGACGGCGTCCACGCCCTCGGCGTCGGCGAGGGCGATCGCGACGGCGGCGATCTCGCCGGTCGAGCGCGCCTGTCGGGGCCCGCGCCGGCCGGGCTTCTCCTCGGCGGTGAGCCCCCAGAGCAGGGCCAGGGTGCGGGCCGGGTCTCCTGCGCTGCTGCGGTCGGTGGCCATGGGGCCATCGTTTCACGCACCGGCCGGGGGCCCTGACGGCGCGGACGGCTACCGTCTCACCATGACCAGCCCGACCACCCCTCCCGGCCGTCCCGGCCCTTCCGGACCGGCCGAGCCCGAGACGCTCCCCGGGACGGACACCGCGCAGACCCTCCGCCCGCGGGTGACCTGCCGCCGCTGCCACCGGCCGCTGCACGACCCGGAGTCGCGGATGCTGCGGCTGGGCCCGGAGTGCCGGGACCCGGCGGAGCGGGTCGCCCGGTACGACGTCGACCAGGAGCCGCTGCCCGGGGTGGGCTAGCCGCGCCCCTGAACCTCAGCCCCGGCCGAAGAGGCGGCGCAGCCGGCCGCGCCGGGGCTCCTCCTCCGCTGCCGCCGCTGCCGGGGCCTGCGGCTCCGACTCCTGCGGCTCCGGCTCCGCCCCCGCGTCGGCGGCGTCCTCCCGGGCCGTCAGGTGGCGGGCGAGCGCGCGGTCCTCGGCGGACGTCCAGGGCGCGGCGAGCACCAGCGCGGACAGCGAGCGCAGGATCGTCACCGCCCGGGTGCGGCGGGCCCGGGCGCCGTGGTGCAGCCGCTGCCGGAGCAGCTCGGCGATGTCGGCCCTGGTCCGCGGCTGCGTCCAGCCGATCGCGACCAGCGCGAAGCCGGCCGCCTCGACCACCCAGTCCTCCGGCCCGAGCAGCAGGTCGCGCAGCACCCGGCGGCGCTCGGAGCCCTCCCAGGGCTGGTCGGCGCGGTGGTGGGCGATGCCGAGGCAGGCGAAGACCTGGACGGCCCGCACCCAGAGTTCGGGCTGGTGGGCGAGCAGGGCGCGGCCGAGGTCGTCCTCGCGCGGCACCGGCGGGTGGACCAGGACGCCGAGCAGGTCGTCCAGCGGCAGTCCGGCCAGCCGGACGGCGTGGTCGTAGGCGGCGGGGACGGTCGGCCAGAAGATCTCGGCGGTGGCCCGGACGAGTTCGGCGCTCTGCGGCGCGGGCGGGTCGACGGCCGGGCGCGGGTCGGTGCCGTCCCAGGCCCAGATCCGGGTGGTGGGCTCGGTCAGCGGCAGCCGGGGGTCGGGCTCGCCGACGGCCTGGTAGCGGACGGTGGAGCGCGGCAGCGCGAGCCGGACGGCCAGCACCGAGCTGGGCGGCTCCACCGTGGAGGCCGTGCACTCGATCTCGGTGTCGCGGCTGGTGTCGGCGGCGGCGAGCACCTGGTGCAGCACGTTGACGGTGGCCTCGGTGGCGCCGGAGACCAGGCCGAGCCAGGGCTCCCGGTGGCTCAGCCGCTCCAACAGCTCCTGGGCGTACCCGTGTTCGGGGTGGGCGCGGTGGTGGTCGGCCAGGGCGAGCAGGTGCGCCGGGTCGCCGTCGAGCGCGTGGCGCAGCCCGTACCGGGCCGGGCCGGCCTTGGGGTGGTCGGGCACGGCGGCGAGCACCCGGTCCAGCCAGGGCAGGCCCTCGGCGGGGCGGCCGAGCGCGCCGTACAACTCGGCGACGTCGACGGCGAGGTAGCTGTTGGAGTCGTCGAGGTCCGGGGCGACCCGCTCCAGTTCGGCCTCCCAGACGGCGAGCGCCTGCTCCGGGCGGCCGGCCGAGCGCAGGGCGTTGCCGAGCATCACGGCGGGCAGGTAGCCGGGGGCCGACCGGTGCGCCCGGTCGGCGAGTTCGACGGCGCGGGCGGTGTCGCCGAGCCGGCGGGTCAGGCCGGAGGCCATCGCCAGCAGCAGTACGTGGTCGCCGTGGCGGTCCAGCACGGCCTGCACGAAGTCGTGGAACGGCCGTACGGCTTCGGCCGGTTCGGCCGGGAGCGGGTCGGGCAGCGCGCCGGTCGCGCGGGCCACCGCCTGGGCGACGGCGTCCGGGTCGACCAGGCCGGGCAGGTCCTCGCGGGCGAGCCAGGCGGCGTGCGCCCAGGGGCGGCCCGGCTCGGCCTGGATGGCGGAGGCGAGCAGTCCGACGGCGGCGTTCCAGTCCCCCGCCGCGGCCTCCACGTGGGCCCGGCAGACCGCCGTGCCGAGGTACACCCGGCCGTCCAGCGGGAACAGCTCGCGGGCCGCCGCCGGGCCGCCCGCCGCGGCGCACAACTCGGCCAGCGCCTCGTGCAGTTCGGGCAGTTGGGGGGCGGCGAGGATCGCGTCGCCGAGGTGCTCGGCGGCGTGCGTCAGGTCCCCGGAGTCGATCGCCAGCCGGGCGACCGCGACCTCCCCCTCGGCGGCCAGGCGCTCGGCGCCCTCGTCGTCGGTGTGACCGCTCATGCGCCCCTGCTCCCCGGTTGTGCCGTCCCACTCGGAAGGAGGCTATCCGGTACGACCGACAGCCCGGTGATCACCCCGAGGGCGCCCGGCGTCCAACGACCGGATCGGATACGACCCGTACGAGTGGTTTAGACCTCCGTTGGACATATTTGACGCTTTCCGCCCGCCAGGATGGCGGAGGCCCTTCGCGAACCTTCGCGAGCTGTCGAGACCCTTCGCGACTCTTCGCGGATCTTTGCGACCTTTTGCGCGAATCTGCGCGTCCCCGCGAACCGTCCCGAGCCGTCGCGAGTCCTCGCGAACGAAGTGCCGCCCCCGCCAAGGAAACCCGAGGAACGAGGAAACCGATGAAGCTTTCCCGCACCCTGTCGCTGGCGGCCTCCGCCGCCGTGCTCAGCACCCTCGCCGTCGCCGGCCAGACCGCCCCGGCCTCCGCCGCCGGCTCCTTCGTGGTGAGCGAGGCCCAGTTCAACAAGATGTTCCCGAACCGGAACGCCTTCTACACGTACAAGGGCCTGACCGACGCCCTGGGCGCCTACCCGAAGTTCACCACCACCGGCGACACCGCGACCCGCAAGCGCGAGGCGGCGGCCATCCTGGCCAACGTCAGCCACGAGACCGGCGGGCTGAAGTACATCGTCGAGCAGAACACCGCCAACTACCCGCACTACTGCGACACTTCGCAGCCGTACGGCTGTCCGGCCGGGCAGTCCGCGTACTACGGGCGCGGGCCGCTCCAGCTGAGCTGGAACTTCAACTACAAGGCGGCCGGCGACGCCCTGGGCATCGACCTGCTGCACGACCCGTACCAGGTCGAGAAGAACCCGGCGACGTCCTGGAAGACCGCGCTCTGGTTCTGGAACACCCAGAACGGCGCCGGACGGATGACGGCGCACGACGCCATCGTCAACAACAAGGGCTTCGGCGAGACCATCCGCACCATCAACGGCGCGCTGGAGTGCGACGGCAAGAACCCGGACCAGCGCAACAGCCGGATCAACCTCTTCAAGCAGTTCGTCGGCGTCCTGGGCACCGACGTGGGCGGCGGCAACCTCTCCTGCTGACGGGCGCCTCGGCCGCCCGGTGCCCGGGGTCCCGGTGCGGCCGATCAGCCCGTTCATCGAACGTCGACCGCCCGTCGACCGCTTGTCCACGCCCCACCCCGACCGTGATCACCTGCCGGCCACCGGGGCCGGCCCCCTCCGAGGAGCTGAAAATGATCACGAAGCGGATCGCACGGGCGTCGACACTGGCCCTGGCAACCGCCGCACTGGCCGGCACGTTCACCGTCGGCGGCGCGGGCAACGCGTTCGCGGCGTCGGGCGGCGGCTGCAACGGCAGCACCCAGCAGGCGTGCGTCAGCGTCAACGGGAGCACCCTGGTCGCCGACGCGTACACCAACTTCGCGAACTCCAACTGCACGGTCGATCTGGTCCTGTACGACCGGAGCACCGGCTACCGGTGGGACACGATGGCGGGCTGCGGGCTCGGCTGGTCCCACTACGTCGGCACGCAGGTCCCCAACCCCACCCCGGGCCACGTCTACCAGACCCAGCTCATCGTCAACTGGGGCGCCGGGAACGTGGGCGTCACGTGGAGCCCCGAGCTGACCGCCTGACGCCTCCGGGCCGTCGTGGAGCGGGAAGTCGGCCGGGCGACTCTGCTGGCGAAGTATTCGATCTAGGTCAGGCTCAGGCCGTTGTTGCGATGCCGTGTTGGGTGCAGAGTGTGTGGATGCGGGTGGGGCGGC
>NZ_JBHVEU010000245.1:0-13547 GCF_042802075.1 Kitasatospora sp. NPDC057518 | reverse complement strand
GCGCCCCGCCACCCACCTGATCGATCGCCCTTAGTGAAGAGAGTGAATCCTTGAACCCGCGCCGTAGCATCCCGGTCTCCCTCGCCGTCCTCGCCGCATCCTGCGGACTCGGCGCGGGCACCGCCAACGCCGCCTCGGTCAGCACCTGGGACAAGGTCGCCCAGTGCGAGAGCACCGGGAACTGGAGCATCAACACCGGCAACACCTACTACGGCGGGCTGCAGATCAGCCTGGCGAACTGGCAGCACTACGGGGGCACCGCGTACGCGGCCCGCCCCGACCTCGCCACCAAGCGGCAGCAGATCCTGATAGCCGAGAAGATCCTCGCCGACCAGGGCGCCGGGGCGTGGACCTGCGCGCCGGGCACGGGTCTCGCCACCGACCACGCCAACCCGTACCCCAGCGGGGCCGGTACGGAGTCGGGTGGGGCGGGTCGGGTGCGCTGGGCGGACTTCGACGGCGACGGCCGCGCGGACTACGTCATCCTGAACGACAACGGTTCGGCGCGGGTGTTCCTGAACAAGGGTGGTGACGGCCACGGCGGTTGGAGCGACCTGGGTCAGGTCACGACCGGGATGACGAACGACCGTAGCCGGGTGCGGTTCGCGGACTACGACGGCGATGGCCGCGTGGACTACATCCTGATCAACGGTGACGGGTCCGTCCGGGTCTTCCTGAACAAGGGCGGTGACGGGCACGGTGGTTGGAGCGACCTGGGTCAGGTGGCGACCGGGCTCACCGCCAACCCGGCGCAGGTGACGTTCGCGGACTTCGACGGTGACGGTCGTACGGACTACGTCATCACCCAGCCGGACGGTGCGGTGGGTGTCTTCCGCAACACCGGGATCGGCAGCTGGAGCGACCTGGGCAAGGTCGCCGGCGGTGTCACCAGCGACACGTCGCGGATCAAGTGGGCGGACATCGACGGTGACGGGCGTGCCGACTACAACATCGTGAACCCGGACGGCAGCATCACCAGCTACGTGAACCACGGTGGTGACACCGGTGGCGGCTGGACCCTGCGTCCCAAGATCACCACGGGCCTGACCAGCAACCAGAACACCGTCGACCTGGCCGACATCAACGGTGACGGCCGTGCCGACTACCTCGTGACCACCGGTCCGACCACCGCCTTCCTCAACAACGGTGGAGACGACCGGAACAACCCCGGCTGGATCGACTACGGCCAGATCGCCGCCGGCGCCTGAACCGCGACCGGAAACAGGGAAGGAACCCCGTGAAGCGCACCACCACACTCGCCATGGCCGCGGTGACCGCAGTGGCCGCACTCGCCGCCGTGGCCCCCACCGCGTCCGCCGCCGCACCGACGCCCGCCCCGGTCCTGCGGGTGATGCCGCTCGGCGACTCGATCACCGCCGGGTACCGGAGCACCACCGACGCCGGGTACCGCGGACCGCTCGCCGACCTGGTGGCCCAGCAGAACCGCTACACCGTCGACCTGGTGGGCTCGCGCGGCAACGGCGCGGTGCTCGACCCGGACAACGAGGGCCACAGCGGGTCCATGGTCAACGACCTCCTCGCCGGAGTCGACGGATGGCTGGCCGCCGCCCAGCCGGACGTCGTCCTGCTCCACATCGGCATCAACGACCTGGACCGGGGCACCGACAAGGCGCACGCCGCGGACCGGACGTCGGCGCTGATCGACCGGATCCTCGCCGACCGGCCGGGGGTGACCGTCCTCGTGATGGGCCTGATCCCGACCACGCCGAACCTGACCGCCCAGGTGGCCGACTACAACAGCGCCCTGAGCCAGGCCGTCCTCGCGAAGCAGGCCCAGGGCCGCAAGGTCCGCTACACCGCCGCGCCCGCGCTGACCCCGGCCGAGATGGCCGACGGGCTGCACCCCGACGACCTGGGCTACCAGCGGCTGGCGCAGACCTTCGACCAGGCCCTGGACCGCGCCTTCACGGACGGCCTGGCCGCCCCGGCCCCGGTGCACCACGCCGGTACGGAGTCGGGCGGGGCGGGCCGGGTGCGCTGGGCGGACTTCGACGGCGACGGCCGCGCCGACTACATCGTCCTCAACGACGACGGCTCGGCCCGGGTCCTCCTCAACAAGGGCGGTGACGGCCACGGCGGCTGGAGCGACCTGGGGCAGGTCACGACCGGGATGACCAGCGACCGCAGCCGGGTCCGCTTCGCCGACTTCGACGGTGACGGCCGCGCGGACTACATCCTGATCAACGGTGACGGGTCCGTCCGGGTCTTCCTGAACAAGGGCGGTGACGGCCACGGCGGCTGGAACGACCTCGGCCAGGTCGCGAGCGGGCTCACCGCCGACCCCTCCCAGGTCACCTTCGCCGACTTCGACGGCGACGGCCGCGCCGACTACCTCATCACCCAGCCGGACGGCGCCGTGGGCGCCTTCCTCAACCGGGGCGGCGACGGCCACGGCGGCTGGATCGACGACGGCAAGGTCGCCGGCGGTCTCACCACCGACCGCGGCCGGGTCCGCTTCGCCGATCTCGACGGTGACGGGCGTGCCGACTACAACGTCATCAACCCGGACGGCTCCATCACCACCTTCCTCAACAAGGGCGGCGACGGCCACGGCGGCTGGACCGACTACGGCCGGACGGCGACCGGGCTCACCACCGACCAGGCCACGGTGGCGCTGGCCGACATCAACGGTGACGCCCATGCCGACTACCTCGTCACCACCGGCCCCACCACCGCCTTCCTCAACAACGGCGGTGACGGCCACGGCGGTTGGACCGACTACGGCCGGATCGCGGCGGGCGTCTGAGCCGGCGGGTCATTGATCGACCCGCGTGGCGCGATGCGTAGGGCGGTGGTCTTCGCGGTGGGGAACTTCGCGAAGACCACCGCCCCGCGCGTTCGCGCCCGTACGGCCGCGGTCGGCGGCTACCGGCGGGCGAGCGTCGCCGTGACCGCGTCGCGGGCGGCGTCGCGCGGGTCGGCCTCGGTGGAGAGCCAGGCGAGGTGGCCGTCGGGCCGGACGAGGGCGGCGGTGACGCCGGACCAGGCCGGGCGGTGGCCCGCTGGGCGGTCGCCGGCCGGCGGGGCGGTGTGGACGTCGAGGCCGGGCGTCACGTCGTGGGCCAGCGGCGCGAGCGGTGACGGGGCGTCGGGGGCGGTGGCGAGGTCGAGCAGGACGTAGCGGCCGCGGCGCAGCAGGGGCAGCAGCGTGCCGCCGCCGTGGACGGCGAGGTCGGGGGCGCGGGTGCCGGTGAGCGGGTGGGCGCCGGACGGGTCGGCGGGCGGGTAGGTGACGGCGAGCCCGGCGGAGCGCAGGGCCAGGGTGTCGGAGAACTCCGGGACGCCGGCGATGAGTTCGCCCAGCAGGTCGCGCATGGCGAGGTTCTCCGGGGTGTAGGTGGTCATCAGGCCGGTCTGCGCGCGGGTGCTGCGCAGCAGGTCGGCGCCGACCGGGTGGCGTTCGGCGTGGTAGCTGTCGAGCAGGCCCTCGGGGGCGGTGCCGGCGAGGGTCTGGGCGAGCTTCCAGCCGAGGTTGCCGGCGTCCTGGAGGCCGACGTTGAGGCCGGGGCCGCCGGCGGGGAAGTGGGTGTGGGCGGCGTCGCCGGAGAGCAGGACCCGGCCGTGGCGGTAGCGCTCGGCCTGGCGGGTGGCGTTGCCGAAGGTCGAGATCCAGCGCGGGTCGCGCATCCCGAAGTCGCCGCCGGTGATCCGTCGGACCCGGGTGCGGAGCTCCTCGACGGTGGGGGTCTCGGGCCGTTCCCGGACGCTCCGCGCGTCGTTGCCGACCACCCGGTGGAGGCCGTCGGGCAGCGGGAAGACCATGACGGTGCCGTGCTCGTTGGAGATGGAGTGCGCGGCCGGCGGCGCGTCGAGGACGACGTCGGCCATCCAGGCCCAGCGGGTGGCGGCGGTGCCGGGGAAGCCGATGCCGGCGGCGCTGCGCACGGTGCTGCGGCTGCCGTCGCAGCCGACCAGGTAGGCCGCGCGCAGCCGCCGGGGCCCGGCCGGGGTGTCGACGTCGACGGTCACCGCGTCCTCGTGCCGGGTCAGCCCGGTCACCCGGTGCTCGCGCAGCAGGCGGACGCCGACGGCCTCGGCGTGGGCGGCGATGAGTTCCTCGGTGCGGGCCTGCGGCAGGGCGAGGGTGAACGGGTAGGGCGTGTCCAGCCGGGAGAAGTCCATCCGGCTGGTGAGCGAGGCGAAGTGTCCGCTGGGTACCCGCAGGCCTTCGGCGAGGAACGGCGCCACCAGTCCCCGGGCGGCGAACAGTTCGAGGCTGCGCGGGTGGACGGTGAGGGCGCGGGAGTGCGGGTCGGGCTCGGCCCGGGTCTCCAGCACGGTCACGTCGACGCCGTGGAGCCGCAGTTCGCAGGCGAGCCAGAGGCCGACCGGTCCGCCGCCGGCGATGACGACCGGGTGCGTGGCGTCCGGTGCGGTGTCGGGGGCGGAGGCGTGCGTGCGGGTGTGCGTGGCTTCGGACATGGCGAAGCCCCCTTTCTTGGTCACTGACCAACGATGGCTCCTCCAGTACACTTGGTCGGTGACCAAGAATCAACCCCGGACCACCGCGCGGCCCCGGCTCGACCCGACCGCCGTGGTGAACGCCGCGCTCGAACTGCTCGACGAGAAGGGCGCCGACGCCGTGTCCCTGCGAGGCACGGCCGAACGCCTCGGCGTACGGATGAACACCGTGCTCTGGCACGCCAAGACCAAGGCCCGGCTGCTGGAGCTGATGGCCGAGGCGATCGTCGCCGAGGTCCGGTTCTCCGACCTGCCCGAGGCCCCGGCCGAGCGCGTTCGCGAACTGGCCCGCCGCTACCGCCGCGGCCTGCTCGCCCACCGCGACGGCGCGGCCGTCGTCGCGGGCACCTACGCCGCCGAGCCTGCGACCCTCGGCTTCGCCGACCACGTCGTGGCGGCCCTGCTCAGCACCGGAGTCGACGAACGCCGGGCCGCCTGGACGTTCTGGAGCATCCAGTACCTGACGCTCGGCCTGACCCAGGAGGAACAGGCCCTCCGCGCCTCCGACGAGGAGCACACCCTCGGCCCCGCACTCGCCGACGGAGGCTACCCCGCGCTCGACCGGGTGTCCCGGCACATGGAGGACACCGCGTTCGACGAGCGCTTCGAGTTCGGCCTCGACCAGCTGCTGCGCCCCCTCGGGGAGGCCGAGGAGGGGTGACGCGGGCTCCGGGCGGCGGGGCCCGGACACGACGACCGGCAGGCCGTCCGGCTTTCGTCATGCGGCACGGACTCGACCCGGCGCTCCGGTGGACGCCGGTGGTGAACGCCCGCCCGCTGCGCCGGGTGCGCGCCCTGGTGCGACGGCGGCGGGCGTCGCACACTGGCGGGGCGACAGTAACCCCGGGTAACGCACGCGCCACCGTCAGCAGGGGGATGCCGATGGAGTACGTACCGATCCTGCGTGGCAAGGCGGGCGAGTTCATCGCCCTTCGCAACATCAGCGCCGACGTCCAGGCGCGCATCCGCCCGCTCCTCGAAGTCCACCCCGACCAGCGCCTGGCCGACGTCGTGCAGACCTTCGCCGACCACGCCGGGGACTACCTGCCCGGCAACCTCACCGTGACCGTCGACTGCGGGCAGCTCTGGCAGTACGGCGCCGTGGGGACCGGCTTCCGCGGCCACGCGATGCGCTGGCTCAGCGACGCCTTCCGCGAGTGGCTCCACACGCTCGTCCCCGCCTTCCGCACCACCGACCCGGACGGCTCCCTCGACGAGACCCGCCAGGCCCAGCTCGCCCACGGCGCCGGAGGGTGCCTGCGCGTCGACCTCAACCACCTGCCCCACGGCCCCCGGGAACTGACCGAGGACGTCCGCCGCACCCTCGACGCCGTCGTGCTCAAGCCGCCGGACACCGACCTGCTGCTCGACGCCGGCTACCTCCCCGACGCCGACACGGTCACCGGCCTCGTGCCACGGGCAACCGAGGTCCTGGCCTGGGCCCGCGCACTGCCCTGGCGGCGCATCGCGCTCGCCGGCGGCGCGTTCCCGCCGTCCCTGCGCCGCGTCACGCCCCACGTCCTCACCGCGCTGCGCCGCCACGACCTCGACCTCTGGGAGCGCGTCGCCCGACGGGCCGGAGGCCGACCGCCCGACTTCGGCGACCACGGCGTCACCCACCCCGAGCCGCCCGCTCCCGCCCGCGTGCGAGCCGCACCCGTCAACCTGCGCTACACCAGCGGGCGGCACTGGCACGTCGTGCGGGCCGTCGGCATGGCGGGGATCGACACGCTCCGGCTGTGCCGCGAACTCACCCGGGCCGAGGTCTGGTTCGGCGGTCGGACGAACGACGAACTGTCCTGGGGGGACGGTGAGATCCGCCTCCGGGCCGACGGCCTCGCGGCCGGTCCCGGCGGCCCCAGCCAGCGGCGCGCCTGGGAGACCTCCCACCACCTGGCCGCCGTCACCCGGTCCATCGCGGAGCGGGGACGGCCCTGACGGTGCCGCCCGCACGCGGGGCCGTGACGCCTACGGGTGACGCCTACTGGCCGACGTCAGGACGGCAAGGCAATTTGGACCGAGCAATGCACCCGCTCGGTGATCATTTGTCGGACAGGCTCCAGCCCTGCCGCTCCAGCCATTCCGAAATCACCTGGTTGGTTTCTTCCGGCATTTCCTCCTGGATCCAGTGACCGCAGTCCAGGCCGACCACTTCCACGTTGGGCACGAACTCTGCCAGTCTTTCGAACCTCGGGATCGCGAAGTCCTGGTCGCCGTAGATCATGAGGGCGGGCTGCTTGATGATCGGGTCCGCGTCCGCCAGCTGGTGCCAGTTGCGGTCGAGGTTCCTGTACCAGTTGATGCCGCCGGTGAATCCCGACGTCTCGAACGCGGCGACGTAGACGGCCAGGTCGCTGTCGCTCATGACGGGCTCACCGAGTGCTGTTTCCGCCTTGGCGAGGTTGATGAACGCCATGCCCGGCTCTGGGGATGCGGGGGGCACGTTCTTCCGGTAGAGGTTGCGGAGGAACCGGGAGGTGTTGGCATCGAATGCGGCGTCCGCGACGCCCGGCTGCCGGTTGAAGTGGACGAAATAGAAGTCGCCGCCGAGGAAGGTCTCCATGACCTCGATCCACGGCGTTTCTCCGCGCTCCTGGTAAGGCAGGCTCAGGTTGATCAGCTTGTTCACCCGGTCGGGGTGCAACAGGGTCAGCCCCCAGACGACGAACGCACCCCAGTCATGGCCGATGAAGGTGGCGTCCTCGTAGCCGTAGTGGTCCAGGAGCGCGACGAGGTCACCCGTCAGGTGTTCGATGTCGTAGTCCGTCACCTCGGTCGGGCGGGATGAGTTGCCATAGCCCCGCTGGTTCGGTGCGATGACGTGGTAGCCGGTCGCTGCGAGGACGGGCATCAGGTGACGCCAGGAGAAGGCGTGCTCCGGCCAGCCGTGGCAGAGCACGATGGGCTTGCCCTTGTTCTCTCGGCCTGCCTCGAAGACTTCGAGCTCCACACCGTTGACCTGGACGAGGGTGGGCTCGGGAAATTCTGCTGGATTGAACACTGCATTTCCTCTCTGGGGCGTTCGCCGGCGGTCGACCTCCTCGATGAGGCCATGTCGCCATCGTGCTCCCCAAACCGGTCACCCCATGACCGGTTTCCATGAGACTTTTGTCAGCATGCGATCCGATCGGCTGGTGGCCGTACTCCTCCTGCTCCAACGGCGCGAGCAGGTGACAGCCGCAGAGGTCTCCCGAGAGCTGGACGTCTCCGAGCGCACCGCCCGCCGCGACCTCGACGCCCTGGCCATGGGCGGGGTGCCCGTGTACTCCGTACAGGGCCGAGGTGGCGGCTGGCGCCTCGTGGGCGGCGCTCGTACCGACCTGTCCGGGTTGACCGCCAGTGAGGCCCGCGCCCTGTTCCTGGCCGTCGGTCCGGCCTCGGATGCGACGCCGGCGATGAAGGCAGCCCTGCGCAAGCTCGTCCATGCCCTGCCGAAGCCATTCCAGGTGCAGGCCGAGGCAGCGGCGGCGTCGCTGGTCGTGGACCCGCAGCGATGGGGGGCGAGCCGGATCGAGCACCGGCCGCCGCGCTTCCTCGACGAACTCCAGGACGCGGTGATCAGCGGCGTCCAGGTGTCGCTCGGCTACGTCGACAGCAAAGGCGTCGAAACCCGGAGAACCGTCCACCCGCTGGGCATCGTCGCCAAAGGTCCTGTGTGGTACCTCGTCGCCAACACCGGGACCGGCCGACGGGTCTTCCGGATCGACCGCGTGTCGTCCGCTGACCCGACCGGCGACCCTGTGCACCGACCCGGGGACTTCGACCTTGCCGAGAGCTGGAATGAGATCGCCGAAGAGGTCGATCGCAAACGAACGCCGCTGGAGGTCCAGGCGGTATGCACACCCGACGGGATAGGCATACTCCGGATGGCGCTCGGCGACCGGCTCGACGTGGGAGGTTCCACGGCCGATGGCCGCATCGAGGTCGTGATTCGCGGCCCCAACGAGTGCATCCTCGCCGGCGAGCTCTCCGGGCTGGTCGAATGGGTCGAGGTGACCGGCCCTCCGGGTGTGCGAGACCACCTGGCCTCGATCGGCAACGCCCTCGTCGAACGATACGGCCGGCCGCGCACCTGCGGAGACCTTCACCCGTCTTGAAGCGGGCGAGGCAGGGCTTCGCGAACAGTTCCGTTCAACAGGGTGGGTTCGTCCGTTCCGGCAGTCGCCTGGTCACGAGTCGGCGGGTCTGCCGGGCCCTCAGGTTCCGGGGCGCCGGAACGGCTTGAGCCGCACCCCCTCCAGGCTGTCGGCGATCAGCTGGTCCAACCGCCGCTCCCGAGTCTCGTCCCGCTTGGCACTGATCACATGGTGGATCGCCGACTTGCGGTAGGACGGCGCCTGCCCGCTGAACCACTCCCACGCCCGCGGTTCCGCTTGGAAACGAGCCAGCTGCGCCGCCTCGAACTCCCAGACCGGCTTCTCCTCGCGGCCCCGGTCACGGGCTTCGAACACCGCGATGCCGGCCGGCCGCATGAGCCCCTGCGCGGTCAGCTCCTCGATCTTGCGGAGGTTGACCTGGCTCCAGTTGCCGCGCGGCCTGCGCGGGGTGAACCGGATCGTCCAGGAGAAGTCGTCGATCGGGCTCTGCCGGCCGTCGATCCAGCCGTAGCACAGGGCCTGGTCGACCGCCTCCGACCAGCTCAGGGTGGGCTTGCCCGTTCCCTTCTTCCACATGCCCACCCGGCATTCGGAGGCAGTCGCATGGTGCTCCTCCAGCCAGTCCCGGAACTCCTCAGGACTTGAGAAGAAGGTTGGTTCCATGCGCGGTGCTCCCGTCGGTCGTCTCGTCGGTTCCATTGAACCCGTCGGGTGCGACAATCCGAGACCTGGGCGAAGCTGCTGGAACACGTCCAGGTCGACGATGCGGTGGGCCGGGGGGAGTGGACGGTTGCCGTGGACTCCACGGTGTAGGGGTGGGGCCCGTGTGTTCAGGCCATTCCCGGGTGCGGGCGCCCGAACCCGTCGCCCTGGCGGGCAGGATGGCCGGCAACCCGCGCCCCGCCCGGCCGGGCCTCGACGACCGATCGGAAGGCAGGAACCAGCGATGCCGAAGAGCCCACGGCGATTCTCGGCGGTGGCCACCGTCTGCGCCGCACTCATCAGTGCGGTGGGCCTCCTCGCACCGACCGCGCAGGCGCAGGTGCGGACAGGGGCACCGGCGTCGGTGCTCGCCGCACCGGACGCGGAGACGGGCCTGCCGAGGGACACCGGAACTCCCCCGGGCACCGAGGGCCAGTCCACCACGGTCACCCGTCCCGACGGCACCCAGGCGCGGTTCGCGGTCTTCTCGACCGACTACGCCACCGGCCAGACCATCTGGTACCGGACGCAGTCCGCCCCCGGCGGCCCGTTCGGCGCCTGGAGCCAGGTCAACGGCATGAGCCTCAACTTCCAGAACCTGGTGCTCACCGCCGCCGCGGACGCCGACGGCGCCCTGGAGGTGTTCACCATCGGATACCAGTCGTCGGTCCTGGTACGGATCCACCAGGCCGGCCCGGACGGTCCGTGGTCGGCGCCCGAGCCCTTCGGCCCCGCCGGGGCGGGCGTGCCGAGGTTCTTCGGGCCACCGGTGGCCTTCCAGCGGGCGGACGGCACGCTGGCCTTCTTCGAGGTCTACCAGGGCTCGGGCAGCCCGCGGTTGTACGTCAACGAGCAGAGCGCCCCCGGGGTCTGGGGCTCCTGGAACGATCTGGGATCCGGCCCGCTCCCGGCGGGGGTGGCCACTCCCTCCTCCGTCACGCAGTCGGCGGACGGGCGGCTGACGGTGCTCGCGCACATGTGGAACGCCACGTCGTGGACGGCCCGGATCTCCGAGCAGGCTCCGGGCGGCCCCTGGGACCCCTGGCAGGACTGCCGGAACGGCGGCTGCGCCGCGGGCTGACCCCGGCACCCGCCACCCGTATCCGAGCGGCGCCCCGCACGTGAACCCCTCCTGGCCTCCCGGGAGTTGCGTGCGGGGCCCGCCGCGTCCCCGCTCCGAGGCCGGTCCCGAAACCGGTCGACCGGCGGACTGATACGACGTCATGGAGCTCCCGTAGTACGGTCGAGGACACAGACGTCGACACGAGGGGGCTCGGATGCTGTCCGAAGCGTTGACCGCACTGGCCGCGGCAGGGGGAACGGCGGTGATGACCGCCGCCGGTACAGAGGCCTGGGAGGGCTTCCGGCGCAAGGTGGCGGACTGGTTCGGCCGCGGTGACGGTGGGCGCGAGACCGTCGAACTGGAGCGGCTCGACCGCACCGCTGCCGAGCTCGCCGGCGCCGAGGCCGGGCAGCTGGAGCGGCTCCGGATCCGTCAGGAGGCCTCCTGGCAGGCCAGGTTCGAGGCCTTCCTGGAGGCTCTGCCGGAGGAGGAGCGGGAGCGGGCCGGCGAGGCGCTGCGGGCTCTGCTGGAGGAGGCCGCAGCCCGGGGTTCCCAGGTCTCGGCCGGGGCCGGCGGGCTGGCCGTCGGCGGGAACGTGCAGGTCAGTGCCGATCGCGGCTCGGTCGCCGCCGGGGTGATCCACGGGGGTGTGTCCATCGGCCGCCCTTCGGTGCCGGATCCGACCGAGGGCTGAACGGACCGGCGGAGCAGAGCCCAGCAGCGCCGTCCGGCGCCGAGGTGCGGGCGGAGAACCACAGCGTCGCGGTCGGCCACGCGGACCAGGTGTCGTACTTCACCGGTCGTCGGGCGCCCGCGGGTTACCCGCTCCAGGTCGGCGTCGTGCCGAACGCCGCGCACCGCTTCCAGCACCGGCCCCTGCCCGACGCACCGGCGGGATACCGGGTCCTGCTCGGGACCGCCGGGGTCGGCAAGACCCAGCTGGCCGCGTACGAAGCCCGCACCGCCTGGCAGCAGGGGCGGCTCGACCTGCTGGTCTGGGCCGCCGCCGGTAGCCGGGCGGCGATCCTGGCCGCCTACGCCCGGACCATGGCCGAACTGAACGGCACCGAACCGGGCGACGCCGAGCTTGGTGCGCGGGAGTTCCTCGCCTGGTTGCGGCCGGGCGGAGCCGGGCAGACGGTGCGCTGGATGATCGTGCTGGACGGCCTGGCCGACCCCGAAGACCTGCGCGGGCTCTGGCCACCGGACGACCCGCACGGGCGGACCGTGATCACCAGCTGGCGCCGGGACGTGGCGCGCGAGGGGTCGGACCGGCACGTGGTCACCGTGCCCGTGTTCAGCCCCGCCGAGGCCCACGACTACCTCACGGCGGTGCTGAACACCGCAGACCGGGCCGAGTCGCCCGGGCAACTCTCGGTGCTGGCCGAGGAGTTGGGTCGCCTTCCGCTCGCCCTCGCGCAGGCCGCCCGGTACCTGACCGGCACCGGGCTGAGCTGCGCGGAGTACCTGGACCGGCTGCGGGACGGGGAACACCGGCTGGCCGACCTGGTGCCGGCCCCGGGCAGGCTGCCGGACGGACAGGGCGAACCACTCCCGCACATCTGGGACCAGGCCCTGCGACAGGTTGATCCGGCTGCCAGGCGGCTGCTGGAACTGCTCGCTCCGCTGGACCCGGCGGGAGTACCCCGGCCCGTGGTGGACAGGCTCACCGGGCAGGCCCTGCGACAGCCCGGGGAAGAGGCCAAGGAGACCGGAAGCGACCGGCTGCTCGACCTGTTGCACCGGTGCTGCCTGGTCGAGCACGACCCTTCGAACGAGCAGCGGAGGGTCCGCGTCCACCCCCTGGTGCAGCGGGCAGCCCACGAGAGCGTGCCGGCGCACCGGTCGGACGAGTCGATCGACCTCGCCGTCGAGGCACTCCTGGCCGGGACGGTGGTGAACCCCGAGCGCGGTTGGGAGCCCAGGTACGACGCGTTCTACGGACAGGCGCTCAGAGCGGAGGAGGTCGAGTCCTTGCTCTCCGGGGTGAGGAGGGCGAACCCGCCGAGTCCGCCCGAGGTCTCGGCGGCGACACTGCACGGGAACCTCGGGGCACTGCTGCGCGGGCCGTACCGGCGCAGACTGGGCTACCGGGAGAACAAGCTGGCCGTCCGGATGGGCGAGACCCTCGTGGCGGAGGGCAGGCCTGAGCAGGCGGTGGCCTACCTCCGATCGTTCCTGGCCGGGGTCGCCCAGGAGGCGGGCGCGGATCGTCCTGGGACGGGGGAGGTCAGGGCCGCCCTCGCCGAGGCCTGCGCGGCAGCCGGCGACCTCGCCGGCGCCATCGCGGAATACCGTGGCGTGATCGACGTCCAGGTGCGCGAGTCGGCCGCCGTGCCGCCCGGGTTGTACGGCCTCCTGTGGCCCGCGAGCGCCGAACGTGTCACCAAGCTGCGTCGGCGTCTGGCCCATTGGCTGGCGCAGAACGGCGACCTGGTCGAAGTCGCCGCTGTCTTCCGGGACTTGGTCGACGACGAACAACACGGCCAGGACCACAGGCCGGTCGACGTGTTCGACGAATACGCCTTGCGGGCCGAGGCCGCCGACTGGCTGGGTCGAAGCGGCGATCCCGCGGGGGCCGCACTCGCCTACCGGCAGATCGTCGAGGCATCGTCGGGCAGGTTCGGGCGGCGGTTCGCGGCGTTCTTCGACCTGCGCTACGGATACGGACACTGGCTGGGGGAGTCGGGCGACCCGCGCAAGGCCGTCAAGGTGCTGGCCGGCCTGCTGAGGGACCAGCTCCACGTACTGCACGGCAGACCGGAGGAAGACCCGTACGGGCGGTACCTCCGGACTCCCGATCACCGTCCGGTCACCTTCAAGACCCGGGCGGCGTTGGCCTTCTGGCTCGGTCGTTCCGGCGATGTGCGCGCGGCGGTGGCAGCCCTGGAAGAGCTTCTGGACGAGCAACTGCGCCACCTCGGTCCGGACCATCCGGACATCGCCGCCACTCGGCAGAACCTCGCCCACTGGCGGCAGCAGCAGAAGAGGAGGTGGCGACGTTACTGAGGTTCTCAGGGCGGAGTCGGTGGGGCGAATGACAGACCGGTACCGGTCAGGCCTCGCTCGATGAGGGTCGGCTGGGGCTGGATGTGTCGCAGGCCTCGGCGGAGGGGACACGTGGGGCCGCCGACCCGGGGCGGCGGCCCCCCCGCCGGAGTCAGGCGGGGGCGCCCTGAAGGCGGGCGAGGGCGTCGGAGGCC
>NZ_JBHVEU010000244.1:0-13607 GCF_042802075.1 Kitasatospora sp. NPDC057518 | reverse complement strand
GGTCCAGGGCGGCCGGAGTGCCGCCCCGGCGGCCCGCACCCACCAGGGCGCCGCCGAGGAGCCGTCCGGTGCCGCCGGCCGTGCCCGGCCGCGCGGCCGCGCGCCGCGCCGGCCCAGCGGGCGCGAGCGGCACGACGAGAAGATCACGGTGTACGTGTCCGCCGAGGAGCTCATGGACCTGGAGCACGCCCGGCTGGTGCTGCGCGGCGAGCACGGCCTGGCCGTGGACCGCGGGCGGATCGTCCGGGAGGCCATCGCGGTCGTCCTGGCGGACCTGGAGCAGCGGGGCGAGGCCTCGATCCTGGTGCGGCGGCTGCGCGGCCGGTAGGCGGCGCGGAAGGGCGGCCGGCGGTTGCGCCGGGCGTCGAGGGGGGCCGCGGGCCCGGCGTGGGGAGGCCGCCGGAGCCGTGTCGGGCGCCGCAGGGCGCCGCAAGGGCGGCAGGAGGCCCGCGGGACGCGGGCCGGAGGGCCGGCGACGTCCCGGGTGCCGGAGGGCCGTGTCGGGCGCCGCAGGGGCGTTCCCGGGGCCCGGGGGGACCCACCGTGGCCTGTTCGACGGGACGGGTGCGTGCGGAGGGGCTCGTACGGGCCGGTGAGCGCTGGCGGAGCGCCGGGCGGGCGCCGGTCCGGGGCGCGGATGGCACGGCGTGTCGGTCGGCCCCGGGGCCGGACCGGAGGCGGGGACGGGTGAAGATGGACCGTCATGCCCAGAACCGCCGGACCAGCCGCCACCGTCACCGCCAGCACCACCGCCGAGAGCGCGACCGAGAACGAGTCGCGGGGCGGCTTCCGGGTACGGCTGGACAACTTCGAAGGCCCCTTCGACCTGCTGCTCAGCCTGATCGCCAAGCACCGGATGGACGTCACCGAGGTGGCGCTGGCCACCGTGACCGACGAGTTCATGGCGCACATCCGGGCGATGGGCCCGGACTGGGACCTGGACGCGGCGACCGAGTTCCTGGTGGTGGCCGCCACCCTGCTCGACCTCAAGGCCGCCCGGCTGCTCCCGGTGGCGGAGGTCGAGGACGAGGCCGACCTGGCCCTGCTGGAGGCCCGTGACCTGCTGTTCGCGCGGCTGCTCCAGTACCGGGCGTACAAGCGGGCGGCGGCGCTGTTCGGCGAACGCTGGGCGGCCGAGCTGCTGCGGCGGCCCCGGACCGCCGCCCTGGAGCCCCGGCACGCGGAGCTGCTGCCGGAGGTCGTCCTCGGCATCGGGCCGCGGCGGCTGGCCGAGCTGGCGGCCAAGGCGATGGAGCCCAGGCCCGCGCCGGTCGTGTACGTGGACCACATCCACACCCCGCCGGTGAGCGTGCGGGAGCAGGCCTCCCTGGTGGTGGGGCTGCTCACCGAGCTGGGCGAGGCCTCGTTCCGGCGGCTGGTGGAGGACGCGCCGGACGACCTGGTGGTGGTCGCCCGCTTCCTGGCGCTGCTGGAGCTGTACCGGGAGCGGGTGCTCGCCTTCGAGCAGCCGGAGGCGCTCGGCGAGCTGCTGGTGCGCTGGGTGGCCGAGGAGGGGCTGAGCGCGGTCGAGGTGACGGACGAGTTCGACCGGCCGGCCGGTGAGGCCGGTGGAGACGGCGGGGTCGAGGAGGGTCGGCGGCGATGAGCGGACGGGACGAGGGTGGCCGGCCGGTGCGGCGCCCGCTGGGGATGCCGGGGCGGCCGAGGGCCGAGGAGTGGCTGGAGCCGGCCTTCAGGCTGCTGCCGGACCCGGTGGAGCCCGCGGGGCCGGTCGGGCCGGTGGAGCCGGCCGGGGCGGTCGTCGTGCACCAGAAGTCGGCCCCGCCGGCCTCCGGTGCCGAGGGGCCCGACGACGCCGGGCTGCGGGCCGACCTGGAGGCCGTGCTGATGGTCGTCGACGAGCCGGTGGCGGAGGAGCGGCTGGCCGGGGTGCTGGAGCGGCCCCGGGCCGAGGTGGCGGCCGCGCTGCGCGAGCTGTCCGCCGAGTACACGGCCCAGGGCCGCGGTTTCGACCTGCGGCTGGTCGCGGGCGGCTGGCGGTTCTACAGCCGGGACACCTGTTCCGCGGCCGTCGACCGCTTCCTCCTGGACGGCCGGCAGGCCCGGCTCAGCCAGGCCGCACTGGAGACCCTGGCGGTGATCGCCTACCGGCAGCCGGTGTCCAGATCCCGGGTTTCCGCCGTCCGTGGTGTGAACTGTGACGGCGTGATGCGTACCCTGGTACAGCGAGGACTGGTGGAAGAGGCCGGATCCGAGCCCGAAACAGGTGCGATCCTGTATCGGACGACGAACTACTTCCTGGAACGGATGGGGCTCCGCGGCCTGGACGAGCTGCCGGAGCTCGCTCCCTTCCTGCCCGAGGTCGACGACGTGGAAGCGGAGTCCCTGGAGGGCACGATGATCGCGGAGGCGGTCGCCGCCGCTGCCGCGCAGGCCGCGGACGGCAGTGGCGAGGCCGGTCGGGCCGGGCCCGATCGGTAGGGGGCGGTGAGGTCGGCCGAAACGACCGCACATCCCAGACGGAACGACGTACGGACACTTTGATGCGTAGCAGTGGCAACGGCAGGAACAGCAGCGGCGGCGGTAGCGGTCGCGGCGGACAGGGCGGGGGCCGGGGCGGCGGCTCCTCCTACGGCAGCGGCAGCAGTGGCGGCGGTAGCCGCGGCGGCTCGGGCTCGCGCGGGGGTTCGTACGGCGGCAGCGGTGGCGGCTCCTCCTACGGCGGCGGCCGTGGCGGTTCGGGCTCGGGTTCGAGCGCGGGTTCGCGCGGCGGCTCGTACGGCGGCGGCAGCGGTGGCGGCTCCTCGTACGGGGGCGGCCGTGGCGGTTCGGGCTCGGGTTCGAGCGCGGGTTCGCGCGGCGGCTCGTTCGGCCGTGACGACCGGCGCGACGACCGCCGTCGGGACGACCGCCGTGACGACCGCCGCTACCCGGACCGCCCGCTGCGGCCCGAGGAGCGCCGGTACGACCGCCCCGAGTACGGCGGCGGCCCCAACGCCACCCCGGCCCGCGGCGGCTACGCCGGCCGGCGCCCCAGCCCGGCCCCGCGCCCGCGCCGTGAGGGCCAGGGCGCCCCGGGCGACCCGCGCCGTCAGCCGCAGCGCTCGCGCGAGCTGCAGGCCAAGATCGAGGACGCCGTCCTCGCCCGGCACGACAAGCCGGCCGTCAAGCTGCCCAAGACCTTCGGCGAGCCCGAGGGCGAGCGCCTCCAGAAGGTGCTGGCCCGGGCCGGCATCGGCAGCCGGCGCGCCTGCGAGGAGCTGATCGAGCAGGGTCGGGTCGAGGTCAACGGCAAGCGCGTCACCGAGCAGGGCAAGCGGGTCGACCCGCAGAACGACGAGATCAAGGTGGACGGCCTGACCGTCGCCACCCAGTCGTACCTGTTCTTCGCGCTGAACAAGCCGGCCGGCGTGGTCTCCACCATGGAGGACCCGGACGGCCGCCAGTGCCTGGGCGACTACGTGACCAACCGGGAGACCCGGCTGTTCCACGTCGGCCGCCTGGACACCGAGACCGAGGGCATCATCCTGCTCACCAACCACGGTGAGCTGGCCCACCGCCTCACCCACCCGCGCTACGGCGTGACCAAGACCTACCTGGCCGCGATCCAGGGCCCGATCCCGCGCGACCTGGGCAAGCGGCTGGCCCAGGGCGTGGAGCTGGAGGACGGCTACGCGCGCGCCGACAGCTTCAAGGTCATCTCCAACATCGGCAAGAACTACATGGTCGAGGTGACCCTGCACGAGGGCCGCAAGCACATCGTCCGCCGGATGCTGGCCGAGGCCGGCTTCCCGGTCGAGAAGCTGGTGCGCACCCACTTCGGCCCGATCGCCCTGGGCGACCAGAAGTCGGGCTGGCTGCGCCGCCTGACCAACCCGGAGGTCGGCCAGCTGATGCGCGAGGTCGGCCTGTAGGCCCCGTCCGCTCCACCGGAGCCCCCGGTCGCACGTGCTGCGGCCGGGGGCTCCGGCGTTCCCGCGGCGGGGTCGGGTCGGCGTGCGGGCGTCCGTGCGCGGACGCCCGGTGCGGATGTGCTGTGGGGATGTCCGGGGGCGGATGTCCACGTTTCGGACGGGTCGTGTGAGCCGGGACGCAACCGCTGGTCACGGCCTTGTCAGCGCCATGATCCGTGGCCGAGGATGGCCACCGGAGCGCCGCCCCGCCCGGTGGCGGGACTGCGCCAGCACGGGGTGCGCGGGTCGGGGCGGGAGCGGCCGACGGAAACGGGCGAGCAGGGGGAGAGGGCGTCGTGTCCGATGCAGCACTGGGGCGGGCCGGCGGACAGGCCCTCGGCGCGCTGGGACTGGCGGAGCCGGACGGGCAGGTCTACGCGGCCCTGGTGGCCAGCCCGCAGTCCACGGCGGAGGAGCTGGCGGAGAGCTGCGGGCTGACGTTCCAGCAGAGCGTGCGGGCCCTGGACCGGTTGGCGCAGCAGGGCATGGCCACCCGGGCGCCGGTGGACCGGCACCGCTACCTGCCCGTCCCCCCGGACGTCGCGATCGGCACCCTGATCGGCCACCGGGAGTCGGAGCTGCGCTACGCCCGGGCCGAGATGCACCGGCTGATGGACGCCTTCCGGGAGGCCTCGCGGTACACCGACCCGGCGCACTCGGTGGAGGTGCTGACCGGCGGCGAGGCGATCGCCCAGCGGCTGGAGCACATCACCGAGACCAGCCAGTACCAGGTGCGCGGCTTCGACCGCCCGCCGTACATCCAGGACCCGGTGGCGCCGTTGACCCTGCAGCGGCGGCGGCTGCGCGAGGGCGTGAAGTTCCGGACGGTCTACGACCGGGAGGCGGTGGCCTGGCCGGGGCGGCTGGAGAAGAACATCCTGGTCGGCGTCGAGGACGGCGAGGAGGCGCGGGTCCGGCCGACGCTGCCGATGAAGATGATCATCTCTGACGACCGGATGGCGATCATCCCGATCAGCGTCGGCGACAGCGTGCTGGACGCCGCGTACGTGATCCACCCCTCGGCACTGCTCCAGGCGCTGGACACGCTGTTCGAGGCGGAGTGGGAGCGGGCCGTCCGCCTGCAGGCGGCCGTCGGCACCGAGGACGCCGGGTCGGAGCCGGAGACCGACCACCGCAAGCTGCTGGGCCTGCTGGCGGCCGGGCTCACCGACGAGTCGATCGCCCGGTCGCTCGGCTGGAGCGCCCGGACCACCCAGCGCCGCCTCCAGAGCCTGATGCGCTCGCTGGGCGCCACCACCCGCTTCCAGGCCGGGATGGCGGCCCGGGAGCGGGGGTGGCTGTAGCGGGGACAGGAGGCTCCGTCAGCTCCAGGGGCTGAGCGAGGCCCAGCGGCCGTCCGGGCCGCGCTCGACCTTCTCCAGGCCGACCACGGCGGTGCGGTTCAGCCGCCCGTAGATGTGCGGGAACAGCACGCCCGGAGTGGCACCCGGCGGCGGGGCGCCGTGCGGGGCCTCCCACTTCACCATCGGCTCCACCAGCGACTCCTCGATCAGCAGCGCCATCAGCGGGTCGGGGGTGTCGGAGAAGAAGGCGTTGGCCACCGCGAGCGCCGTCCGCTCGTCCGCCGAGCAGTGGATGAACCCGTCGGTGAGCAGCGACGCGGTGGCGTACGGGCGGCCGGGGTCGGACAGCCAGTCGTCCAGGGGGGCGAGGTGGAGGATCATGGTTCCTTTTCTACCCGTTGTCTCCGGATTGGTCCTGGGGTGCCGCCCGCGGCGGTCAGAGCCCGGCCACCTTGGCGGAGGCGGACACCTCGTACACCAGGGTGAGGGTGCGCCGGGCGCCGGGGGCGAGCGGGACGTCCCAGCGGACGATGCCCTCGGCGTCGAAGGAGTCCGGCGCCGGGGAGCACTCCTCCTTGCGCAGCCGCACCTCGACCGCCGACACCTCGGAGACCGGCACCCGCTCGCGCACCGTGACGACCCGCTCGTCGCGCTCCTCCGGGCCGGAGAAGCGGGACAGGTGCAGCCGGACCGTCCGGGTGGTGGTCTGGCGGCCGGTGAGGCCGGCGGTGGCCTGGCGCTCCTCGCTCTCCCGGACCACCCGGTAGCCGTCCGAACTGCCGAAGGACAGCTCGGCCTCGGCGCCGGCGGCGGTGAAGCGCAGCTCGCCGCGGCCGGTGAAGCCGCTGCCGCGGACCAGCTCGACCGGGCCGGACAGCAGCGGGTGCCCGGCCGCGTTGCGGAACCGGACCACCTGGGTGACCAGCGGGGACAGCTCCGGGGCGCAGGCGTACTCGCTGCCCGCCGGGCCGGTGAAGGCGCCCAGCGGCACCCGGTGCGCGCGGCCGTCGGAGGGCACGGTCGCGGGGGCGGGGGCGGGCAGCACCCGGACCTCGCCGCCGTCGTCCACGCCCGGCACCCGGGAGGCCGGGCCCAGGACGGCGACCGCCTCCTCGCGCAGCTCGACCTCGACCGTGCGGCGCTCCTCGTCGGTGCGCTCGCGCAGCACCAGGACGTCCTCGGCGACCGCGGGCGGGGCGGTGGCGAGGGCGGAGCGGGCGGTGGAGAAGGTGAGCCGGGCGTTCGTCCAGTCCTCGCCGGTGCGCTGCCAGACCACCGCCTCCGACTCCAGGCGCAGCTCGCCGCCGTCCAGGGTCGCCCGGTAGGAGGGCCGCCACAGCGCGCAGGGCACCAGGTGGGAGACGGTCAGCTCGGCGGGGCCGGGCCGCGCCGCCTCGACGGTGAGCTCCAGGTGGGCGGTCAGCTCGGCCGGGTCCTCCTCGGCCTCGTCCAGGGCGGTCAGGGCCTGCGAGCGCTCCTCCTCCAGGCGGCGCAGCCGGGAGTGGGTGGCGCGCAGCTCCTCGCCGTAGCGCTCGCGCTCGGCGTCCACCCGGTCGAGCTCCCGGGCCCAGCGGTTGGGTTCGAGCTCGCCGAGGCCGGCCGCCTCGCCGATCTCGCGCAGCAGGTCCGCGGAGAGCTGGGCGAGCAGGGCCAGCCGGGCCTCCAGCCGGGCCCGGGCCTGGTCGGCCAGCCGGCTCTCGGCGTCCAGCCGGTGCAGCCGGTGGCGCAGGTCGGAGTCCTCCGGGCCGGGCGGCAGCGGGGCGCGCGGGGCCCAGCCGCGCACCAGCCGGGACTCCAGCACCCGGACGCCGTCGGTGCCGGACTCGACGCGCAGGGTGCGGTCGACGGCGAGGGCGGTGAGCGGGCCGAGGCGCAGCCGCTGCACGCCCGCGGCGAGCGCGACCGTCGTGCCGCGCTCGACCTGGCCGCGGTCCTCCAGGCAGGTCACGGCGGTGACGGGGAGGGGAAGGGTGACGGGGAGGGGACGGGTCTCGACGGTCATCGCTCAGTTCCTCCGGT
This sequence comes from Kitasatospora sp. NPDC057518, assembly GCF_042802075.1. NCBI lineage: Bacteria > Bacillati > Actinomycetota > Actinomycetes > Kitasatosporales > Streptomycetaceae > Kitasatospora > Kitasatospora sp. NPDC057518. Next base: position 6,370 of record NZ_JBHVEU010000244.1, on the reverse strand, counting down.
TTCCGCCGACGATGGCCTTTCCGGCCGGGATCTTGATCAGGTAGCCGCCGTCCAGTTCGGTGCGTCCGCCCGGCGGCAGGTCGACCCGCCAGAGCCGGGTGCTGGGCGGGCAGTCCGGCGTGGAGACGGTCGGGGCGTGCCAGTCGGCCCGCTCCTCGATCCGGATCTCGGCGTCGGAGCCGACCGGCACCCGCTCGCGGACCTCCACCGTGACGGCGCGTCCGAGCCGGTTGGCCAGCTGGACGTGCACCCGGTGGTCGAGGACGGTGCTGTTGCCCTTCAGCATGCCGGTGGTGGACTCGTGCAGCTCGGTGCGGCGCGCCACCTCGATGCTCTCGGCGACACCGATGCCCAGCCGACGGGTGCCGCCGGGGGCCAGCGTGGGCAGGGCGGCGGTGAGCAGGAACTCGTCGTCCACGGTGACCTCGGCCGGGCCGGCCAGGACGGCCTGGTCGGTGCGGTTGGCGAGCACCAGGGTCGCGTACACCTTCTCCTCGACGGCGGGGACGGTGACGTACTCGGGGCGGACGGCGAGCGGGATCTCACCGACGGTGACGGTGTGCCAGGTGCCGTCGGACGGGATGTCGGCGGGGGCGGCGGCGTCGAAGCGGTGGTCGAAGGAGCCGGCCGACTCGCGGGGCGGGACGGCGTGCCGGGGGAGGGCGAGGGTGCGGAGCTGCGCGGTGCCGCTGCCGCCGGGTGCTGTCCAGGCGGGCTCCTCGTACTCGAACCGCTCGAACTGTGCGGGCCGTGTGATGTGGCCGGTCCGTTCGGGGCGGGGGTGCAGGGTGCCGCGCCGGGCGGCGGGCTCCTCGGGGCCGGCCAGGACGAGGTCGGGGTAGTCGAGCAGGGTGGCGTCCGGGGCGAGGCCGGGTGGCGGCGGGGCGGCGTGGCCGACGCGGCGGCGGACCTCCCCGGGCGGGAAGCCGCCCGGGCCCTGCGGCGGCGGCGCGGCGGCGGCGACCGGGTAAGGGGTGGGCGGCGGGGCGCCGTAGCCGGCGAAGCCGCCGGGGGCGATCGGGGCGCCCGGCTCGATCGGGGCACCGGGTGGCGCGGGCATCGGCTGGTCGGCGTTCAGCAGGCCGCCTCCGCCGTACGGGACGGTGGGGGCGAACTGCTCCTCGGCCGCGAAGGCCTCGGCCCGGGAGCCGCCCGGACGGACGCCGCCGAGGCGGGCGGAGCGGGGCGCCACGGCGGCCGACACCGCGATCGGGGTCTCGCGTCGCGGGGCGGGTCGGTCGGCGCCGGCCGCGTCGTAGCCGGTGAAGAGGTCGGCCAGGCCGGCCGGGGGCTCGCGCCAGCCGGAGGGCGGCGGGGCGGGTTGGCTGCGGCCGATCCGCAGCGAGGCGAGCCGGGGCAGGTCGGTGCGGCGGTCGAGGTCGGCGGTGGACAGGGCGAGGCGCACGCCCGTCCAGTCCTCGCCGGTGCGCTGGGCGACGGCGGCGCGCAGGACCAGGTGGGCCGTGTCGGCGCCGGTCCGGTAGGACAGCCGGTAGGCCGGGACCCAGCGGGCGGCGGGGACGCCGTACTCCAGTTCCAGTTCCATGGTCTGGTCCTGGTCCTGGTCCTGGTTGTGGCCCTGGTCGGGGTGGGTGCTCGTGGTGGTGAGGGTGAGCAGGACGGTGCTGCTGGTGCCGACCGGTTCGGTCCGGTCGGCGGTGGACGCCCGCTCCAGCCGGTCGGCGGCCAGGTCGCGCTCGTGGTCGGCGAGTTCCAGCTGCCGGGTGAGCTCCTCGGCGCGCTCCTGGAGCCGGGCCAGCCGCTCCTCGACGAAGTCGGCGAGCTCCAGCCAGGCGTCGGCGGGCGTGCGGCGCAGCGGTTCGTCGCGTCGGCGCTGCGGGGGGACGGCGCGCAGCGCGGCGGTCTCCGCGACCGAGGCCTGGACCAGCCGCAGGCGCTCGGCGAGCGCGCTGCGGCGCTCGTTGGCCTCGTCCAAGTCCCGCTTCAGTTCCGGGAGTTCGTTCGGTTCACGGAGTTCGGCGAGCAGCTCCAGCCGGGCCTCGGTGACGGCGGCGCCGGCCGGTCCGGCGAGCACCCGGGCGCGCAGCGAACGGCCGTCCAGGGCGGCGGGCAGGCCGGTCAGCCGCAGCCGTCCGCCGGGCGGGACCGGGACGGTCGCCCGCCGGCGGCACACCGCGCCCTCGGCGTACACGACGACGGAGTCCAGGACCGACGGGTGGGCCGGTACGGCCGGCGGTTTCGACTGCCCGCTCCGGCCGCTGTGCTGATCGTCCATGCGCAACCCCTTCGTTCGCGTGTCGCCCGCCGCGTGGCGCTCGTCGTGCCGTCCTGCTGTTCCCGCGGTGCTCGCCCGTGCCTTCCCTTTTCCCGGGCGGCCAGTCTGCCCGGCTTCGGGGCGGACGTCGCAGGATTTCCGGGTGCGGCGCGTGCACTGTGTGGGACGGGGGCGGGCGCGTGGCGGTTGCCGGTGCCGGAAGCTGCCGGGGCCGCCCCCGTGGTTGCCGGGTGGCGGGTGGGGACTTGGGCGGGGCGGATGAGGGAGGATGGGGCGCGGGTGCTCCCGGACGGTTCCGGCACCTGTCGAGAATCGTGATGAGGAGAGCGACCCGCCATGCGCACTGCCGTCGTCGTCGGCACCGGACTGATCGGCACCTCCGCCGCGCTCGCCCTGACCGCTCGCGGGCTGACCGTCCACCTGGAGGACGCCGACCCGGACGCGGCCCGCACCGCCGAGTCGCTCGGCGCGGGCATCACCGACCCGGTCGACGGCCCGGTGGACCTGGCGATCATCGCCGTGCCGCCCGCGCTGGTCGGCAAGGTGCTCGCCGACTGCCAGCGCCGCAACCTGGCCCACTGGTACACCGACGTCGCCAGCGTGAAGGCCGGCCCGGGCAGCGAGGTCGCCGAGCTCGGCTGCGACACCGTCCACTACATCGGTAGTCACCCGATGGCCGGCCGCGAGCGCTCCGGCCCGCTGGCCGCCCGCGCCGACATCTTCGAGGGCCGCCCCTGGGTGCTCACCCCGACCGCGGACACCGACACCGAGACGCTCAACGCCGCGCTGGAGCTGGTCGCGCTCTGCGGCGCGGTGCCGATCGTGATGGACGCCGCCGAGCACGACCGGGCGGTCGCCCTGGTCTCGCACGCCCCGCAGCTGGTCTCCTCGCTGGTCGCGGCCCGCCTGGAGAACGCCGACGAGACCGCCATAAGGCTCTCCGGCCAGGGCGTGCGCGACGTCACCAGGATCGCCGCCTCCAACCCCGGCATGTGGGTCGACATCCTCTCCGCCAACGCCGGCGCGGTCGCCGACGTGCTGGAGGGGGTCGCCCGCGACCTCGGCGAGACCGTCACCGCGCTGCGCGCCATGCAGGCCGACGAGGAGGGCGAGCGGCGGGTGGGCGCGGCCGGGATCGAGGCGGTCATGCGGCGCGGCAACACCGGCCAGGCCCGCATCCCCGGCAAGCACGGCGCGCCGCCCACCCGCTACGAGACCCTGGCGGTCGTGCTGGGCGACCAGCCGGGCGAGCTGGGCCGGCTGTTCGGGGAGGTCGGCGAGGCCGGGGTCAACATCGAGGACGTCGTCATCGAGCACTCGACCGGGCAGCAGGTCGGCTTCGTCCAGCTGTCGGTGGCGCCGACGGCGGTGAAGCGGCTGACCAAGGCGCTGCGGGCGAGCGGCTGGAGCGTACGGGACTGAGGGTGGGGCGTGCGGGGCTGAGGTGCGGGGCCGGTCCGGGCAGGCCGGAGGGGCCTGGGGTCGGGCCTGGTTTCGGGCTTGGTCTCGGGCTTGGTCTCGGGCCTGGTCCCGGGCCCGGAGGTCGGCCGACCGGCGGCGGAGCGGGTCACGGCGGCGGTCCATTAACCTTGAGGGAGACATCCCCGGCCGTCCGCCTGCCCAGGCTCCGGCTCCCATGCTCAGAGAGAGGTTCGCCCGTGGACACTGCCGACCGAGCGCACGCCCCGGTCGTCGTCGCCATCGACGGACCCTCCGGCTCCGGCAAGTCGACCGTCTCGCGGGCGGTCGCCGCCCGGCTGGGCCTGAGCTTCCTGGACACCGGCGCCATGTACCGGGCGATGACCTGGTGGATGCTGGTCAACGAGGTCGACGTCGAGGACCCGGAGGCGGTGGCCGTCGCGTGCGGCAAGCCCGTCATCGTGTCGGGGACGGACGCCGACGGCCCCACCATCACGGTGGACGGCCAGGACGTGTCCGGCCCGATCCGCGGCCCCGAGGTGACGGCCAAGGTCAGCGCCGTGTCCGCGGTGCCGGCCGTACGGTCCCGGCTGGTGGACTTGCAGCGCGGCTGCGCCGAGGTCGCCGAGCGCGGCATCGTCGCCGAGGGCCGGGACATGGGGACCGTGGTGTTCCCGCAGGCCACCGTCAAGGTCTTCCTGACCGCCTCCGTGGAGGCCCGGGCCGCGCGCCGGGCGGCCGAGCTGCGGGCCAAGGGCGTGGACGAGGCGACCATCACCGCGATGGCCGCCGACCTCGCGCGCCGCGACGCCGCCGACTCCTCGCGGGAGACGGCCCCGCTGGCCCAGGCCGCGGACGCGGTGCTGGTGGACACCAGCGAGCTCACCCTGGAGCAGGTGATCGACCGGATCGCCGGGCTGGTGGAGGAGCGGGCCGGGCTGTCGTCGGTCTGACCGACCGATCGGCCGATGGTCCGACCGACTGATCGGCTGATCGGCCGACCGGACATCGGACCGGCGCTGATCGACCGGGTACCGGAGCGGCCGTGGAGGCCGGTCCGACCCACTGAACGAACCGCGGGCCGTCGAGGCGCCGCGGCGGAAACCATCGCGCTGCCCCGAGCGGGGCAGGTACGCACGGCACGCCCCTGGGAAGGGCCGGGCCGGGAAACGGAACAGACGAACATGACCGCAGAGCACGACACCGCCGATCACGGCGGGCTGGACGCCGCCGACTACGCCGAGTTCATGGCCCTCGCGGCCGAGGAGGGCATCGACCTCGACGGCTTCGACGCCGAGGACGGCGGCGCGCACGTCCGGCTGCCGGTGCTGGCCGTGGTCGGCCGCCCGAACGTCGGCAAGTCGACCCTGGTGAACCGCATCATCGGCCGCCGCGAGGCCGTCGTCGAGGACAAGCCGGGCGTCACCCGCGACCGGGTCACGTACGAGGCCAGCTGGAACGGCCGCCGCTTCAAGGTGGTCGACACCGGCGGCTGGGAGATCGACGTCCTCGGCATCGACGCCATGGTGGCCGCCCAGGCCGAGCTCGGCATCGAGCAGGCCGACGCGGTGCTGTTCGTGGTGGACGCCAAGGTCGGCGCCACCGACACCGACGAGGCCCTGATCAAGATCATCCGCCGGGCCGGCAAGCCGACCGTCCTGTGCGCCAACAAGGTCGACGGCCCCTCCACCGAGGCCGAGGCCGCCTACCTGTGGTCGCTGGGCCTGGGCGAGCCGTACCCGGTCTCCGCCCTGCACGGCCGCGGCTCCGGCGACCTGCTGGACGCCGTCATGGACGCGCTGCCCGAGGCCCCGCCGCAGACCTTCGGCGACGCCGCCCCCGGCGGCCCGCGCCGCATCGCGCTGATCGGCCGGCCCAACGTCGGCAAGTCCAGCCTGCTGAACAAGGTCGCCGGCGAGGAGCGGGTCGTCGTCAACGAGCTGGCCGGCACCACCCGCGACCCGGTCGACGAGATGATCGACCTCGGCGGCAAGACCTGGAAGTTCGTGGACACCGCCGGTATCCGCCGCCGGGTCCACCTGACCGCCGGCGCCGACTTCTACGCCTCGCTGCGCACCTCCTCCGCGCTGGAGAAGGCCGAGGTCGCGGTCGTCCTGATCGACGCCAGCGAGACCCTCGCCGAGCAGGACACCCGGATCATCTCGATGGCCGTCGAGGCCGGGCGCGCCGTCGTCGTCGCCTACAACAAGTGGGACCAGCTCGACGAGGAGCGCCGCTACTACCTGGAGCGCGAGATCGAGCGCGACCTCGTCCAGGTGCAGTGGGCCCCGCGGGTCAACGTCTCGGCCAAGACCGGCCGGCACATGGAGAAGCTCGTCCCGGCGATCGAGACCGCGCTGGAGGGCTGGGAGACCCGCATCCCGACCGCGCGCCTGAACGCCTTCCTCGGCGAGCTGGTCGCCGCCCACCCGCACCCGATCCGCGGCGGCAAGCAGCCGCGTGTCCTGTTCGGCACCCAGGCGGGCACCCGTCCGCCGCGCTTCGTGCTGTTCGCCTCGGGCTTCCTGGAGGCCGGCTACCGGCGCTTCATCGAGCGCCGGCTGCGCGAGGAGTTCGGGTTCGTCGGGACGCCGATCTCGATCTCGGTGCGGGTCCGGGAGAAGCGCAAGAAGAAGTAGTAGGAGCAGCAGCAGTCGGTAGGACCGGTCGGTCCGCCGACCGACGGCCGGAGGGCCTCGCCACGGTGGTGGCGGC
>NZ_JBHVEU010000243.1:0-13638 GCF_042802075.1 Kitasatospora sp. NPDC057518 | reverse complement strand
GCCGGCCGCGCCATGGGGAGCGTCACCAGCCACAGCGTGCGCAGCGTCCCGGCGCCCATGGTGGCGGCGGCCTCCTCGTACAGCGGGTCGATGCCGGTGAGCGCCACCCGCCCGCGCGGGACTCTGAGGTGGTGCGAACAGCACCGGTCGTGACACCACGAGCGTGACACCCTCAGGGAAGAGGAGCCGGGCAATGGTTACCGAGGTGGCCGCCTTCTGCGGCGTGGGCAAGAGCTACGGGCGGGTGCGCGCCGTGGACGGACTGGACCTCGTGCTCCGGCCGGGCGAGACCGTCGCCCTGCTCGGGCCGAACGGCGCCGGGAAGTCCACCAGCCTGGACCTGCTGCTCGGCCTGCGCGAGCCCGACCGGGGCAGCGTGACCCTGTTCGGCGGCGCCCCGCGGGCGGCGATCGAGGACGGCCGGGTCGGCGCGATGCTGCAGAGCGGCGGGCTGATGTCCGACGTCAAGGTGCGCGAGCTGGTGCAGCTCGCCTGCGACGTGCACCCGCGCGGCCGGTCGGTCACGGAGGTGCTGACCGACGCCGGGATCACCGAGTTCGCGGAGCGCCGGGTCGACAAGCTGTCCGGCGGCCAGGAGCAGCGGGTCCGCTTCGCCCTGGCCATCGCGGGCGACAACGACCTGATCGTGCTGGACGAGCCCACCACCGGCATGGACGTCAGCGTGCGGCAGTCGTTCTGGGCGAGCATGCGCGCCCAGGCCGACGCCGGGCGCACGGTGCTGTTCGCCACCCACTACCTGGAGGAGGCCGACTCGATCGCCGACCGCGTCCTGGTGCTGCACCGCGGCCGGCTGATCGCCGACGGCAGCTCGGCGGAGATCAAGGCGCGGGCCGGCGCCCGCCGGATCGCCTTCGAACTCCACGACGCGGACGGCGGGTTCGAGGAGTCCGTGCTGCGCACCCTGCCCGGCGTGCAGTCGCTGGACGTCACCGCGCGGGTCCCGGGGGTGCGGACGGTGCGGATCCGGACCGCGGACGCCGACGCCACCGCGGCCGGGATCTACCGGGCGGGGCTGTACCCGCGCGGGCTCGAGGTGGCCGGCGTGGGCCTGGAGCAGGCCTTCCTGACCATCACCGGCGAACTGGACCGCCAGGACGGCGCCCGGCGCGCCGACGAGCAGAGCACCGACGAGCAGAGCACCGACGAGCAGAGCACCGACGAGCGGAGCGCCGACAAGGAGAGCGTGCGATGACCACCCTGATCAAGCTGGAGATCCTGCGGACCCTGCGCAACCGGCGCTACCTGCTCTTCACCATCGCCTACCCGGCGCTGATGTACTTCTTCTTCATCAACGCCTACGGCTCCACCCAGCTGGCCGGCGGCCTGCCGGTGAAGACCTACTTCATGGTCTCGATGGCCACCTTCGGCGCCGTCGGCGCGGTGCTGACCGGCAGCGCGCAGCGGATCTCGCTGGAGCGCAAGAGCGGCTGGGTGCGCCAGCTGCGGCTGACCGCGCTGCCCGGCCGGGCGTACACCGTCGGCAAGATCGCGGCGACCGCGGTCACCACGCTGCCGGCGATCCTGGTGGTCTTCGCGGTCGGCGCGAGCCAGGGGGTCTCGCTGACCGTGCCGCAGTGGGCCGGACTGACGGCCGCGCTCTGGCTGGGCAGCTTCGTCTTCGCCGCGCTCGGGGTGGCGCTCGGGTACGCGGCCGCGCCGGACGCGGTGCAGCCGATCGTGATGATCACCTACATGGCGATGGCCCTGCTCGGCGGCACCTGGTTCCCGGTGAGCGGCTCGCTGGAGAAGTTCGCCCGGTTCAACCCGGTGTACCTGTACAACCAACTGGCCGGCTTCACCCGGCCCGGGCACTCCCTGGACACCGTCGCGGTCGCCGGGCTGGCCGGCTTCCTCGTGGTGTTCGCCGCCGCCGCGGCGGCGCTGTACCGCCGCGACACCCGCCAGGCATGATGACCGGCATGAGTGATGCGCGCCGGACCCACCGCACCGACGAACCGCCGGAGGCGGGAGCGGCGCGCGCCTCCTTCATGAACGTGCCCGGCTCCCCGGTGGAGACCAGGCGGCAGCTGCTGGTCAAGGTCGCCTGGATGCTGCTGTGGATGCTCTACCTGGCCTACCCGGCCGGCGACCTGCTGAGCGGCGCCCACAACACGGCCGGGACGGTGCTCGGCTGGTGCTGCCTGGCCGGGTTCGTGGGCGCCTACGTGCTGCTGGTGATCTTCCGCTCGCAGGCCGGGATGCGGCCGCGGGCCTGCCTGGCGATCGTCACGACGATGGTCGCGCTGGCCGTCGCCACCTCGGTCGTCCTCGGCTCCGCCTTCCTGACGCTGTTCATCTACGCCTCGGTGTGCGTCGCCATCATCACGCCGGCCCGGTACGCGCTGCGCGTGCTGATCGCCATGGCCGTGCTCACCGCCGTGGTCGGGGCGGCGATCGGGGCGGGCAACGACAACATCACCACCTTCGCGCTCAGCGCCTTCCTCTCCGGCGTCGCGATGACCGGGTTGCAGCGGCTGGTCGCCACCATGAAGGAGCTGCGCGAGGCCCGGGCCGCCGTCGCGCACCTGGCCGCCTCCGAGGAGCGGCTGCGGATGGCCCGCGACCTGCACGACCTGCTCGGGCACTCGCTGTCGCTGATCACCCTGAAGAGCGAGCTGGCCGGGCGGTTCATGGACGCGGGCAAGGACGAGGCGGCGCGGGCGCAGGTCGCCGACATCGAGCAGGTCGCCCGGCAGTCGCTGATCGACGTCCGGGAGGCGGTGACCGGCTTCCGCCGGCCGACCCTGCCGGTCGAGCTGGCCGCCGCCCGTACCGCGCTGGCCGCCGCGCAGGTCCGGCTGGAGGCCGCGCCGGAGCTGGTGGACGCCTGGCCGTCGCTGGCCGAGGAGGAGACGGGCGCGCTGGCCTGGGCGCTGCGCGAGGCCGTGACCAACGTCGTCCGGCACGGCGAGGGCGCCACCGTCTGCACGGTCACGGCGGACGAGAGCTGGGAGGCGAGCGGCGAGCGGTACGCCGTCCTGGAGATCGTCGACAACGGGCGCGGGCCGGGCAAGTCCCAGCCGGGCAACGGGCTGTCCGGGCTGGAGGAGCGGCTGGCGCTGGTCGGCGGGCGGCTGGAGACCGGGCCGGGGGAGCGCGGGCGGGGCTTCCGGCTGCGGGCCTCGGTGCCGCTGCGGACGGCGTCGGCGGCCGCGCCGACGCCGGTGTCGAAGCCGCTCTAGCCCGGCCCGCGGCGGCCGTCAGGCCGGGGGGAGCTCCAGGACGAAGCGGGCGCCGCGCGGGGCGTGGGCGACCCGCAGGGTGCCGCCGTGCCGCGTGGCGATGTCCGCGGCGATGGCCAGGCCCAGGCCGCTGCCGCCGGAGTCCCGGCTGCGGGCCTCGTCGAGCCGGGTGAACGGCTCGAAGATCCGCTCGCGGTCCTCCGGCGGCACGCCCGGGCCGTCGTCCCGGACCTCCAGGACGCAGCCGTGCGCGGTCCGCCGCGCGGACAGCACCACCTCGGCGGACGCGTGCCGCCGGGCGTTGTCCAGCAGGTTGCGCACCAGCCGGTGCAGCCGGATGCGGCTGCCGCGCACCGGCACCGCCTCGGGCGCGTCCACCCGCAGGGCGAGCCGGGCGCCGAGGCCGGGGCGGTACTGGTCGGCGAGCTCGCGCAGCACGGCGGACAGGTCGACGGTGGTGAGCCGGCCGGCCGTCGCCGGGTGCGCGCCCCGGGCCAGGAACAGCAGGTCCTCGGTGAGCTGCTGGAGCCGCTCGACCGAGGTGAGCGCCTCCCGGGTGGTGGCCGGCCAGTCGGTGCGGTCGGGATGCGCCAGCGACACCTCCAGATTGGTGCGCAGCGCGGCGATCGGGCTGCGCAGCTCGTGCGAGGCGTCCGCGACGAAGCGCTGCTGCTGCACGGCCGAGCGCTCCAGCCGGTCCAGGGTGGCGTTGGTGGTCCGGGCCATCCGGGTGAGCTCGTCGCCGGCGGGCGGCACCGGGACGCGGCGGTCCAGCCGGTGCTCGCCGATCTCGGCCAGTTCGGCGCGGATCGCCTCCACCGGGCGCAGCGCCCGGCTGGTCGCCGCCCAGGCCGTCAGCGCGACCAGCAGCGCGGCGGCCGGCACGCCCACCTGCAGCACCGGGTCGATGGTGTGCAGCGAGGCCTCGGCGGCGAACGGGGTGGCCAGCACGTACACGGTGAACGGGCCGACCACCGGCTTGACCGGCTGGCCGTTCTCGTCGTTCTGCCGCAGCAGCGGGCTCCAGCTGCCCAGCGCGGTGAAGGTGCGCCCCGAGTAGCGGTTGGCGGCGGCCTCCCCGGCCGGGCCGATGGCGACCCGCTGGACCGACTGCCAGTCGTCCGGCGCGAGTTTCGGTACGGCGGCGGGCGGGTCCCCGGCCAGGTGCTGGGTGGTCAGCGGGCCGCCCATGGTCAGCACCCGGCCGTCGCTGTCCAGGACGAGGTACGGCAGCCGCCCGTAGTCCGCGAGCTGCTGGCCGTGCTTGTAGCCGCTGCTGATCTCGCGGGCCTGGGCCTGGGCGTCCGCCTCGGCCGCCTCCAGCTGGGCGTCGTACATGTGGCCGCGCAGCCACCAGGCGCCGACGCCGAGCAGCAGCAGCGCGGCCAGGCCGGCCGCCAGCGAGGTGCGCAGCCGGGTGGAGAGCCTGCCGGGCACCGGTCAGGCCTCCAGCCGGTAGCCGACGCCGCGCACGGTGGTGATCGAACGGACGCCGAACGGCGCGTCCACCTTGCGGCGCAGCATGCTGACGTACACCTCGACGATGGACTCCTCGCCGTCGAAGGCGATGTCCCACACCTCGTCGACGATCCGGCGCTTGGACAGCACCTCGCCGGGGTGCTCGGCCAGGCAGCGCAGGACGGCGAACTCCCGCTCGGTGAGGGTGATCTCGGCGCCGCCCCGGCCGCAGCGGCGGCCCGCCGGGTCCAGCCAGAGGTCGCCGACCCGCAGCAGCGGGCCCGGCGTCTGGCTGCGGCGGATCAGGGCGCGCAGCCGGGCCAGGAAGACCAGGTAGGAGAACGGCTTGGTGAGGTAGTCGTCGGCGCCGGTGTCCAGGCCCTCGGCCTCGTCGTACTCGCCGTCCTTGGCGGTCAGCATCAGGATCGGGGTGGTGACGCCGTCGGCGCGCAGTGCCTCGCACACCTTGTAGCCGTTCAGGCCGGGCAGCATGATGTCGAGCACGATCGCCCGGTAGGCGTGCCGCTGGGCCAGCCGCAGGCCGGTGAGGCCGTCCGGGGCGAGGTCGACGGTGTAGCCCTCGACCTCCAGGCCGCGCCGTACGGCCGCCGCGACCTGGGCGTCGTCCTCCACCACCAGAATCTCCATGCGGATCAGGATGCCACCGGCGCCGGATCCGTTCCTTAAGCCGTCTTCAGCTTTCTCAGCCCCGCTTCAGGGGCGCGGGTGCATGCTCTCGCCGTTTCCGCCGATCAGTTCGAGTCGGTGCCTGACACGGGAGGTGCCGGCGGATGACCGTACTGGAGGGTCCTCCGTTGCCCCGCCCTCCGCTGCCCGGTCCGCCGGGGCCCGCCCGCCACCGGCGGCCGCGCCGCACGCCGCCGCCCAGCCTGGTGATGGCGGCCGGGACGGTGGTCTCCCGGGCCACCGGCTTCGTCCGCTCGGCGCTGCTGGTGGCGGTCCTCGGCTCGGGGCTGCTCGCGGACGGGTACAACGTGGCCAACACGGTGCCCAACCTGCTGTTCGTGCTGCTGATCGGCGGCGCCCTGAACACCGCGCTGGTGCCCCACCTGGTGCGCGCCGCCAAGGAGTCGGCGGACGGCGGGGCGGCGCACGTCGACCGGCTGGTGACGGTGCTGGTGGTCACCCTGCTGGTGCTGACGGCGGTGGTGGTGCCGGGCGCGCCGTACCTCGTGCGGGCCTACACCGCGTACGGCGGTGCGCAGTTGGACCGGACGGTGCTGCTGGCGTACCTGTGCCTGCCGCAGGTGTTCTTCTACGGGCTGTTCACCGTGCTCGGCCAACTCCTCAACGCCCGGCAGCGGTTCGCGCCGATGGCCTGGGCGCCGGTGCTCAACAACCTGGTGGTGATCGGGGTGTTCGCCGGGTACCTCGGCCAACGGTCCTTCTCCACGGCCGACGTGACCGTGCTCGGGGCCGGTACGACGGCCGGGGTGGTGGCGCAGAGCCTGGTGCTGCTGCCCTGCCTGCGGGCCGCCGGGGTGCGGCCCCGGCCGCGCTGGGACTGGCGGCAGGCCGGGCTCGGCGAGCCGCTGCGGGCCGCCGGGTGGACGCTGCTGCTGGTGCTCGGCGACCAGGTGGGCTACTGGGTGGTGACCCGGCTGTCGACCTCCGTCGGCTCGCGGGCCGCCGAGGCCGGGCTGCCGGGCGTCGGGTACACCGCGTACAGCAGCGCGTACCTGCTGTGGATCGTGCCGCACGGGGTGGTCACGGTGTCGGTGGTGACGGCGGTCGTCCCCGCGCTCACCGCCGCCGCCGACTCCCCGCGGGCCGTCCGCGCGCTGCTCGCCCGCACCGTCCGCACCATCGCGGTGGTCACCGTCCCGGCGGCCTGCGCGTTCGCGGTCCTCGCACCGCAGCTGTGCGCGCTCGCCTTCGGGCACGGGAGCACCGGCGCCGACGACGTACGGGCCATCGCCGGGATGCTGACCGCCTTCGCGCCCGGCCTGGTCCTGTACTCCGCCGGCTACGCGCTGACCCGCGTCTTCTACGCGCTCGGCGACAGCCGTACGCCCTTCCTGCTCAACCTGCTGCCGGTCGCCGCCACGGCGCTGGGGGCGGTGCTCTGCCACCGGCTGCTGCCGCTGCGCTGGGCCGTCACCGGGATGGCCGGCTGCTACGGGGCGTCGTTCCTGCTCACCTGCGCGGCCGCCGCCCTGCTGCTGCGCCGGCGGCTCGGGCCGCTGCGGGTCCTGGGAGCCCACGGGAAGCCGCTGCTGGCCGCCCTGCCGGCCGCCGCGGGCGCCTGGTGGGCCACCCGGTACGGCCTCCTGCCGGCCGCCGCCGCCCTCGCCGTCGGCTACCTCCTGCTCGCCCACCTCCTCCGGATCGAAGAACTGTCCGTCCTCACCACACGATTGCGCAGGCGCCCATGACCCTCCTCCCCAGCGACGTCGCCCGGGTCCTCGACTTCCTCCTCCCCGAGGGCCACCCCCTGCGCGCCCAGGTCCCGCACCTGCGCGTCGAGTCCCGCTGCCGGTGCGGCTGCAGCACCGCCCTGTTCGCCGGCGTCCAGGACGGCGCCCGCTCGGAGGTGGTCGCCGAGGCGGCGATCGGCTCCGACGGCGAGATCCTGCTCTTCGCCGAGGACGGCCGGCTCTCCTGGCTGGAGGTCTGCTCCTGGACCGACCCCAAGCTCACCCTCGTCGACGCCGCCCGCTACCTCGGCGGGGAACCCGGGCGGCCGGAGTGAGCGTCGTACCGGGCATGCCCACCGTTCTCATCCTCGGCTTCGACCCGCACACCGTCCCCGGCGTGGACGGCGACGCGGTGCGGGCCCTCCTCGACGCCGAACTCGCCCGCTTCACCGAGCACGGCATCGACGCCGCCGTGACCCTGGTCGCCCCCGACGACACCGCCGAACCCGCCGTCGTGGCGGCCCTCGCCGGGCGCCGCTGGGACGTCGTCGTCATCGGCGGCGGCATCCGCAAGCCCGAACCGGCGCTGCCGTTCTTCGAGGCGGTCGTCAACCTGGTCCGCCGTCACGCCCCGCAGGCGGCCGTCGCCTTCAACACCAGCCCCGCCGACAGCGTCGAGGCCGCCCGCCGCTGGCTGCCGTAGCGGGGCGCCGGCCCGGCCTTCAGCCCGCGCCGGGCCCGCGCTCAGCCGAGGTCGCCCAGGGGGCGGCGGTAGGCGAGGGCGGGGCGGTCGGCGAGGAGGAACCGGTGGCTGAGCGCGAAGCCGTTGCGGGCGAGGACGGCCTGGGAGGCGGGGTTGTCGACGGTGGTGACGGCGGTCAGGACGGTCAGGCCGTAGGCGGTGGCCGCGAGGCGGCAGGCCTCGGCGACGGCGGCCTTCGCGACGCCGCGGCCGGCGGCCGATTCGGCGATCCGGTAGCCGAGTTCGGCGCTGCCGTCGGCGAGGTCGACGAGGTTGGCGCGGCCGACCAGCCCGCCGGCCGCGTCGAGCACCACGTGGAACCGGCAGGTGCCCTCGGCCTGTTCGGCGAGGAGGGCGGCGTGGCGGTCCGCGAAGCCGGCGAAGTAGGCGTCGCCGCGGTCCGGGATGCTGCGGGCGAAGTACGCGCGGTTGGCGCGTTCGAAGGCCAGCAGGGCCTCGGCGTGGTCGGGGCGCAGGGGTTCCAGGGTGATCATCGCGCCAGTCTGGCCCGCAGCGCCCCGGTGAACCACCGGAATACCCCGGTGAGGCTCTCCGGGACGGGCCAGCCGTTGATGACCGCCAGCAGCTGCCAGTAGCGCTCGGCGCGCGGGTCGTCGGCGCTCTCCAGGCGGTCGAGCAGCCAGCGCCGCAACCCGGCGTCGTCGGGACGGCCGAAGGTCTCGGCGTAGGCGGCGGTGAGGGCGTCGAGGACGGGGCCGGCCGCGGGGGAGGCGGGGTCGGTGCCGGCGGCCAGCGCCGCACCGACCACGGACCGTACGGTCTCGGTGAGCGCGTGGTGCAGCCCGCCGCGGTCGCCCTCGGCCCGTTCGGCGGCCTGCTGTTCGGCCATTCGCCGGACGGCCGCGCGGAAGTCCGGGTCCTGGACGAGTTCGCCGAGTTCGACCCAGGCCTCGACCTGCTCCGTCCGTGGCTCGTCCGGCAGTTCGGGCATGGCGGAGCGCATCATGGCGACGAACTCGGGGTTGGCGTCCAGGCCGCCGAAGGCCTCGTCGACGAAGTCCTGGACCAGGCGCCGGCGTTCGGCGTCGGAGAGTTTGGCGAGCTTGTGCATGAGTCCCATCTCCTCGGGTGTGGAAGCGCGTTGGGCGACGGCGAGCAGAACCGCCCGGCGCAGCCGGAGGGTGCGGATCTGCACCTCCAGCGCCTCGGCGTGTGCGGCGGCCACCTCGTGCAGCGGGGCCTCCCGTTCCAGCACCCGGCGGATCGCGGGCAGGTCGAGCCCGAGTTCGCGCAGGGTGCGGACGAGGTCCAGCCGGGCGAGGGCGTGCACGTCGTACAGCCGGTAGCCGGCGGCGCTGCGCCCGGTGGGCGGGACGAGGCCGGTGTCGGCGTAGAACCGGATGGTCTTGACGGTGAGTCCGGTGCGCCGGGCGAGGTCGCCGATCGGGTAGAGCGTTTCGCTGCCGTCCATGGGGACCACTCTGGACTCTCCCCTTACCGGAGACGCAAGCCCGCGGCCCTCTAAGGTCGTGGCCATGAACGACACTGACAGCGGGGCCTCGATCCGCGTGCTGCTCGCCGAGGACCAGGGGATGGTCCGGGAAGCGCTGGCCGCGCTGCTCGGGCTGGAGGGGGACATCGACGTCGTCGCGCAGGTCGGCCGCGGGGACGAGGTGGTGGCGGCGGTGCTCGCGAACGACGTGCAGGTCGCCGTGCTGGACATCGAGATGCCGGGGATGACGGGCATCGAGGCGGCCGCCGAGCTGCGCGACCGGGCGCCCCGGACCAAGGTGGTCATCGCGACGACCTTCGGCCGGCCCGGCTACCTGCGCCGGGCGATGGAGTCGGGCGCGGACGCGTTCCTGGTGAAGGACGCGCCGGCCGCCGAGCTGGCGGAGGCGATCCGCCGGGTGCTGCGCGGCGAGCGGGTGATCGACCCGGTGCTGGCCGCCGCCGCGCTGGCCGAGGGCGCCAACCCGCTGACCCCGCGCGAGCGGGATGTGCTGGGCGCGGCCGCCGACGGCGCGGTGAACGCGGACATCGCCCGGCGGCTGCACCTGTCCGAGGGGACGGTGCGCAACTACCTGTCGATGGCGATCCAGAAGACCGAGGCCCGCAACCGCACCGAGGCGGTCCGGATCGCCCGGGAGAAGGGCTGGCTGTAGGGCCCGTCTTCAAGCCCCCGGCGTCGGCCCGCAGGCGGGGGTCAGTTGAGCCGGTGCCGGGCCGCCCGGGCCTCCTGCCGGACCTTGGCGGCGGTGTCCGGGTCGAAGGCGTCGAGGATCTGCGCGTAGGCGTCCATCTCCGCCGAGCCGCCGAGGAAGTCCCCGGTGCGGACGAGGAGTTCGGCCCGTTCCAGGCGCAGCTGGGCGGGGTGCCGGGGCAGCAGCAGGGCGAGTTCGGTGGCCCAGAGCTGGGTGCGGGCGTGCTCGGGGCGGTCGGCGGCCCAGAGCCGGATGTTGCCGAGCACCCGCAGCACGACCTCCAGCGGCTGGGCCGGGGTGAGCAGGGCGGGGGTGAACTCCGCCCCGGCGGCGGCGACCAGCCGTTCGACGTCCGCCGGGTCGAGCAGCCGCCCGCCGTGGAACGGGTCGGCCAGGACGTAGTCCTCGCCGCCGGCCGGGCCGCCCACCGCGACGATGAAGTGGCCGGGCAGCGCGATGCCGTGGACGGTCAGCCCGGCCCGCCGGCCGACCGCCATCCACACCAGGGAGAGCGTGATCGGCAGCCCGCGCCGGCGCCGCAGCACCTCGGGCAGCAGCGAGGACTCCAGCCGCCGGTAGTCCGACTGCCGCCCGTGGAAGCGCTCCCGCCCGCCGAGCACCGCGGCGAGCAGGGCGGCGGTCTCCTCCGGCCCGGTCGGCGCCCGCTCGGCGACGGCCGTCCGGACCGCCGCCGCGTGCCGCTCGAACGCGGCCTCGCAGGCGGCGAGCAGCGCGTCCACGCCCGGCGGTTCGCCGGGGTCGCCGGGGTCGGGCACCATGCCGTGCTCGGCGGCGGCGAGCAGGCACAGCAGCACCGGGTCGGGCTGCTCGGCGCGGGCGGCGGTCCGGAAGCGGTCTCTGCTCTGCTCGGTCACGGTGACGGCGACGGCTTTCGTACGGCGGACGGACAAGGCGGCGGACGGACGATCGGGCGGGCGATCGGACGAACGGACGGACGGTACGGCCTGGCGGCTACCCCTGGGGGAGGAGCGCGTAGTGGTAAGTGTGACTGGTCGTGAAGCCGAGTCCGTCATAGAGCGCGATCGCCCCCGCGTTCTCCGCCTCGACCTGGAGGTAGCCGCCGCTCGCCCCCTCCTCGGCCGCGCGCGAGGCGAGCACCGCCATGACCGTCGTCGCCAGTCCGGCCCGCCGGGCGTACGGCTGGACCTCGATCGCGCCGAAGCAGGCCCAGGCGCCCTCGATGACGCAGCGTCCGATCGCCAGCGGCGGCTGCCCGGGGGCGCCCGGCACGGTGGCGAACCAGACCGAGGGCCCGCCGTGCAGCACCCGCCGGGCCGCCTCCTCCACCGCCGGGTCGCCGCTCACCCGCCGGTACACCGACAGCCACCGGTCGTCCGCGGTCCGCGCGAGGCGCACCCTGTCGTGCCCGGCGCCGGCCCGGGCGAGCCCGGCCAGCGGGGCGGTGCGGACCAGGGTGGGCGCGTACCCGGCGCCGAGCCGGTCGAGTTCGGCGACCAGCGCCGGGGGCGAGCCGGGGGAGATCACCTCGACGTACGCGGGCAGTCCGCGCGCCGCGTACCAGGCGCGGACGGCCGCCAGCGCCCGGGGCAGCGGCAGCCCCGGGTCCCCGAGCGCCTGGACGGAGTTGGCCCGCCGGGTGAACCCGGCGGCGGCGCGCAGCGTCCACTCGCCGAGCGGCTCCTGCTCGACGGCCGGCCAGCCGCGGCCCGCGATCCGCTGCAGTTCGACCGGCTCGGTGACCGGCAACGGGACGCGCCGGGCCGGGAACGGCGGCACGGTCTTGCCTGCGACCAGCAGCTTCTCCGGCAAGAACACCGGATCGCCGGTTCGAGGGGCGATCGTCAACCCATGATCGTCCCACGATGTGAGCACGCCGATCGAATCCCGGAACACCGGCCGGTCGTCCACGAACTCCGCGAGGCGGCGGACGGACACGCGTCGTCCCACGTCAGAGCGGTCTATCCGGACTTCCGGACGGTCGCCGACCGGGTCGTGCGTCGCCATCTGGCCACCTCCTGTGCATTTGCGGTCTCCGACCCGCGATACTAGGGGCGGGCATCGACGACGCCGCGCTCACCGCGCACGGCAGCAGAACAGAACGGGCCACCAGGCCCTTCCGAGGAGGAACGACAGCGTGACCTACGTCATCGCGCAGCCTTGTGTCGACGTGAAGGACAAGGCGTGCATCGAAGAGTGCCCGGTTGACTGCATCTACGAGGGCGAGCGATCGCTCTACATCCACCCGGATGAGTGTGTCGACTGTGGCGCGTGCGAGCCGGTCTGCCCGGTCGAGGCGATCTTCTACGAGGACGACACTCCGGAGGAGTGGAAGGACTACTACAAGGCGAACGTCGAGTTCTTCGACGACCTGGGTTCCCCCGGCGGCGCCTCCAAGCTCGGTCTGATCGAGCGTGACCACCCGTTCATCGCCGCTCTGCCGCCGCAGAACGCCGACCACTGACGATCGGTGGCACAACAGCTGTGAGTACCAACAGCACGCGCGCGCCGTTCCCGGGTCACCCGGGGGCGGCGCGCCGCGTTTCGGACAAGCTCCCCGTCTTCCCCTGGGACAAGCTGGAGCCGTACAAGGCGACCGCCCTGGCCCACCCCGGCGGGCTCTGCGACTTCTCCGTCGGCACCCCGGTGGACCCGGTCCCCGAGGTGATCCAGAAGGCGCTGGCCGCGCACACCGACACCCCCGGCTACCCGACCGTCTGGGGCCCGCTGGAGCTGCGCGAGGCGATCGCCGGCTGGCTGCACCGCCGCCTCGGCGCGGAGACCGGCCCGCAGGCCGTGCTCCCGACCGTCGGCTCCAAGGAGCTGGTGGCCTGGCTGCCGACCCAGCTCGGCCTCGGCCCCGGCGACCAGGTCGCCTACCCGCGCCTGGCCTACCCGACCTACGAGGTGGGCGCCCGGCTGTGCGGCGCCGAGCCGGTCGAGTACGACTCGGTGGACGAGCTGGACGGCTCCCGGGTGCGCCTGCTCTGGGTGAACTCGCCGTCCAACCCGACCGGCCGGGTGCTGGGCGCGGACGAGCTGCGCCGGGCCGTCGAGTGGGCCAGGGAGCACGGGGCGCTGCTGGTCAGCGACGAGTGCTACCTGGAGCTGGGCTGGGAGGCCGAGCCGGTCTCCGTCCTGCACCCGGACGTCTGCGGCGACGGCCACGAGGGCCTGCTGGCCGTCCACTCGCTCTCCAAGCGCTCCAACCTGGCCGGCTACCGCGCCTCCTTCGTGGCGGGCGACCCGGTGGTGGTCAGGGAGCTGCTGGAGGTGCGCAAGCACGGCGGCATGATCGTGCCGGCGCCGGTCCAGGCGGCGACGGTCGCCGCGCTCGCGGACGACGCCCACGTGGCCGAGCAGCGCGAGCGGTACGCGGCCCGGCGCTCGGCGCTGCGGGCGGCGCTGGAGGCGTACGGCTTCCGGATCGAGCACTCCGAGGCGAGCCTCTACCTGTGGGCGACCCAGGACCGCCCGTGCTGGGAGACCGTGGCCGAACTGGCCGGGCTGGGCATCCTGGTGGCGCCCGGCGACTTCTACGGGCCGGCCGGCGACCGCTTCGTGCGGGTCGCGTTCACGGCGACCGACGAGCGGGTCGCCGCGGCCGTGGAGCGGCTGGGCGCGGCGAGCTGACCGCGACCGCGCCGAGCTCGGCGCGCCGACCGTAGCGGGCGACCGTACGGCGAAGGGGGCCGGTGTCACGGACACCGGCC
>NZ_JBHVEU010000242.1:0-13789 GCF_042802075.1 Kitasatospora sp. NPDC057518 | reverse complement strand
GGGGTGCGCACCGTGGTGCGCGCCCCTCCCGGGGCCGGTCAGGACGGCGTCGCCGTCGGAACCGTGGGACCTGTCGGCATCGACGGCACCGCGGGAGCGGTCGGAGCCGCCGGCACCGTCGCGTCGGAGCCCTGGCCGGGCCTGGAGCGACGGGCGGCCCCGACGTGGTGGAAGAGCAGGTTGAGCAGGACGGCCACCACGCAGCCGGCCGATATCCCCGAGTGCAGCAGGGTCCGGGCGGCCTCCGGGAAGGAGTCGTAGAACGTCGGCGCGGCGATCGGGACGATGCCGACCCCGAGCGAGACGGACACCAGGATGGTGTTCGAGCCGGACTCCATGCCGGCCTCCGCGAGGGTGCGGATGCCGCTGGCCGCGACCGTGCCGAAGAGCACGATCCCGGCGCCGCCGAGGACGGGCTGCGGCACGAGGGAGACGACCGAGCCCAGCACGGGGAACAGCCCCAGCAGGACCAGGATGCCTCCGCCGGCCGCGACCACGAAGCGGCTGCGGATCTTCGTCAGCGCCACCAGCCCGATGTTCTGGGCGAAGGCGCTGGCGGCGAAGCCGTTGAAGACGGGGCTGAGCGCGGTGGCCAGGCCGTCGGCCCGCAGGCCGGCGGCGAGGGTGGGTTCGTCCGCCTCGCGGTCGACGATCCTGCCGAGGGCGAGCATGTCGGCGGTGGACTCGGTCATCGCGACCACCATGACGATGCACATCGAGACGATCGCGGCGGCGTCGAACACGGGCGCGCCGAAGTGGAACGGGGAGGGGAGCGAGAAGACCTTCGCGTCCTTGACCGCGCCGAAGTCGGCGAGCCCCAGCGGGAAGGCGATCAGGGTGCCGAACGCCAGGCCGATGAGCAGGGACAGCTGCTGCCAGAACCCGCGCAGCAGCCGGTTGCAGAGCACCACCGCGACGAGGGTGATCGCGGCGAGGCCGACGGCCCGCATGGAGCCGTACCCGGGGGCGCCCGGCGAACCGCCGCGCGCCCAGTTGACCGCCACCGGGAGCAGGGACACCCCGATGAGGGTGATCACGGTGCCCTGGACGACCGGGGGGAAGAACCGGATGAGCTTGCAGAAGTACGGTGCCGCGAGGAAGCACAGGAGCCCCGCGACGATCACCGCTCCGAAGATCACCGGGAGGGCCTCCTTCGGTCCTCCCGTCTTCTCGATGGAGCCCTTGGCGATGGCGATCATGGGCGCGACCCCCGCGAAGGAGACGCCGTTCACGAACGGCAGCCGCGCGCCGATCTTCCAGATGCCGAGGGTCTGGAGGAGGGTGGCCAGTCCGGCGGTGAACAGGCTGGCCGAGATGAGCAGGGCGAGTTCGGCGGGGGAGAGCCCGACGCCGGCGCCGACGATGAGCGGGGGTGCGACGACCCCCGCGTACATCGCGGCGACGTGCTGGAGTCCGGTGGAGAACAGCTTCACCGGGGGCAGCAACTCGTCCACGGGATGGGTTCCGGGCCGGGGCGGTTTGCCGGTGCGGTGCGCCGGCGTGCCGTCCGTGCCGTCCGGGTCCTGCGTTCTCTCCGGGGTGGAACCGCCGTCTGTACTGGTGGTGTTGCTGGGTGCCATGTCGAGCCCCTCTTGTGCCCGTGGCTCCCGGCGCGCCCGTGGCGCTGGAGTGCGGCTGGTGCTGGTGCTGGTACGACCGGGGGCGGGACGGCGGTGCAAGGATCCCTCGGCCGGGCTCTCCAGTGCCCCGGGCCGGCCGCCGCGAGGCAGACACGAACTCCGGTGGGTGGGGGTGGAGGTGGAGAAGAACTACTGGTGCGGGTGGTGCCTGGTGATGGGGCCGGTGGGGCGGCCCGCCCGAACGTCCGGCCCGTGGGGACCGGGGGATGCGGCGATTCCGGGCGGCGTCCACCTGAGGGTGGTGAGGGTGGGGGAGGTCAGGCGACCGGGATGACCGGGACGACGCCCTCGCGGTGCACGGTGCCCTCGATCAGGCCGTACATGCGGTCCGCGGCGAAGTAGACCTCGTTCTCGTTCTTGAGGCCGAACGGCTCCAGGTCGACCAGGAAGTGGTGCTTGTTCGGCAGTTCGAGGCGGACCTCGTCCACCTCGGCGCGGTTGTTGAGGACCCGGGTGCCCATCGCGTGCAGGGTCTGCTGCAGCGAGTAGGAGTAGGTCTCGGCGAACGCCTCCAGCAGGTGCCGCTTCACGTGGGTGTAGGAGCGGTTCCAGTTGGGCTGGGCCTCGCCGTCCCGGCCGCTGTAGCCGAACTTCCAGCGGGCGGTGACCTGGGTGGCGAGGATGCGGTCGTACGCTTCCTGGAGGGTGGTGTAGCCGTCCTTGATGTAGCCCCAGAACTCCGAGTTGGTGGAGTTCATGACGACCAGGTCCTTCAGGCCGGATATGACCTGGACGGACTCCCCGTCGTAGACGATCTCGCTGGTGCGGACCTCCTGGCCGTTGCGGACGAAGGAGTGGCCGACCTCCTCCGAGCCGATGAAGCGGGCCGAGCTGTCCGGCGTCCGGATCCGGTCCCAGGAGTACTCCTCGATCCGGATCCGGGCGCTGTGCACGACGCCGCGCTCGGTGTCGTCGACGAAGTGGCGGGCCAGGAGGATGCCGAACGCCTCGGCCGACTCGATGCCGTGCTCCTTGGCGAAGGCGTAGACGGTGTTCTTGGTGGTGTCGGTGGGAAGGCAGTTGGCGTTGGACCCGGTGAGGTGGACGTCCTCGAACTCGCCGCGGAGCGAGACCGAGACGTTCAGGTCCTTGATCTCGTGCCGGGTGGAGTCGCGGTGGATCCGGACGATGCGGTTCTCCGCCTTGCCGTACTGGTTCTGACCGAGCACGTGGGCCATGACGTGGCTCCTAAGCTTTCCAGGTCGGTCCACTAGCTTCCGCGGTAGACCGAGTATCCGAACGGGTTGAGCAGCAACGGCACGTGGTAGTGGTGCTGTTCGGGCGCGACCGTGAAGACGATCGAGACCTCGGGGAAGAACGGCGGCTCGGCGGACGTGGACGCGGAGTACGCGCCGGTGTCGAAGAGCAGCCGGACGACCGAGCCCGCCTCCACGGCCGGCAGGTCCTTGACCCGGCCGTCGGAGTCCGTGGCGGAGGTGCCGAGCACCTGCCAGCCACCCTCGGTGTGCAGTGCGAGCTCGACCGGGACGCCTTCGGCCGGTCGGCCGAGGCTGGTGTCGAGCACGTGGGTGGAGATGCCAGTCATGGGTGAAGTGACCTTACTGATGGCAGAAATGATGGTGCGTCAGCATCAGTGGATGCCGGAAGTTTCTGGCAAGGAGGATGGGAGAGAGTGCGATATGACGGAGCGTCAGAAAGCGTCGAGCAGACGGTCGAGCCGGATGTCGTTGATCTTGCGCAGCTCCCCGCGGACGATCTCCGCCTCGGTGGCGGCGTCGTTGGGGTGGCGTTCGCGCAGGGCGGCGAGCATGCCGACCGCGGTGCGGCCGGTCGCGCAGATCAGGAACACGTGGCCGAACTTGGCCTCGTAGGCGGCGTTGGCCTCGTGCAGCGCGTCGAGGACCGCCTGGTCCACGCCCTGGATGCCGGCCTGTTCGCGCTCGGAGACGGCGTCGCCGGCCGTCGGCCTGCCGATCCGGGCGTGGCCGGCCATCGCGTCGCGCAGGTCCTCGGTCGTCAGTGACGCCATGGCCGCCGCGTTGGCGGCGAGCAGGGTGTCGCGGTCGGACCAGGGCCGGGCCGCGGCGACCGCGGCGGCCCAGCGGGGGCTGGAGCAGACCTCCAGCAGGATCCCTTCCAGTGCCGCGGCATCGGTCGCGGCCAGGACGTCAAGGGTGTGGGGGTGGTTGGTCACGGGTGGACCTCCTGAAGAGTGGTGCCACCCGGAAAAGCTAGATCGGCCCCACCCGGCCGTCAACACTTTGTTGAACGGTTGGTGGTTACGTTTTGAACCGGGCCCCGATGCCGGGCCCTTTCGTGTGCGATTCGCCAAGTGTGCCCCGCCGCAGGCCGATCCGGTCCTGTCGTGTCGGCGGGGTCACCCGTTCGGAAGCCCCCGGGGCGGGGGCGCGCACACGCCCCGGAGGGCGTCGAGCCGGAGTGTCAGGACGACTTCGCGCCGTCCTGGCGGTTCAGGTAGTTGTACACGGTGAAACGGCTGACGCCCAGGGCGGAGGCGACGGTCTCCACGCCGTGGCGGACGGTGAAGGCGCCGCGCTCCTCCAGCAGGGCGACCACCCGCTGCTTCTCCAGGCGGTCGAGCTCGGCCAGCGGGCGGCCGTCGAACTGCCGGGTCATCTCGGCGAGCAGCCGGTCCAACGCGCTGCTCAGGTGCGGCAGTCGGACGGCCAGGGCCGGGGTGCCCTCCCACTCCAGGACCACGTCGTCGGGCTTCGCCTCGTCCAGCGGGACGTGCGTCGCGCCGACCGCGGCCAGCAGCGGCTTCACCGCCGCGGCGAGCGGGTGTTCCACGTTCTCGGTCACGGCGTACCGTCCTCCTCGCCCAGCACGCTGACCTGGACCGAGATCCGGGTCGCCCCGGCGTCCAGGGTCTCCTTGAGCAGCTTGGTCACCGCGGCGAGGACCTGCTCGGCCCCGCCCTCGGCACCGGTGCCGAAGGGGCCGACCGAGACGTCCAGGCCGGCGTCGTCGACCACCCGGCGAGCCGCCGCGGCGTGCTCCGGGAACGTGTCCAGTTCGAACGGTTCTGTCGTGAACTCCACCATCAATCGCACGGGGTCACTGTAGCGAGCGGGGGTGCGGGCGGGCAGGGGTCGGGGGATCGAACGGTCCGGCCCCCGCGGACGGCGCGCCGCCGGTGTGGCCTCGGGGTGCCCTCGGGGCTGCCCCGGTGTGCCCTCGGGGTACCCGGCAGGGCCCCTCGGGACTGCTTCAACAAAATGTTGCGACTCCCTTGACACCCGCTCGGCGGGCCGGAGATGCTTCCACCACACAGAATCCCTCTTCCGGATCGTGGAAGTTGCGGATGAAGGAAGAGAGATGAGAGGTGAGCGACGTGACGGCGGCTGCCAAGCACGGCTTCACGGTCAACCTGTCGATCCTGTTCGGCGAACTGCCGCTCCTGGAGCGCCCCGCCGCGGCCGCCGCGGCCGGCTTCACCGCCGCCGAACTGTGGTGGCCCTTCGGCGCGGAGCACGACCCCTCGCAGGCCGAACTGGACGCGCTGCGCAAGGCGTTCACCGACGCCGGCGTGCGGCTCACCGGCCTCAACCTCCTGGACGACCTGAGCAAGGGCGCCCGCGGAACCGTCTCGGTGCCCGCCGAGCGGGACCGCTTCCGCGCCAACCTCCCGGTCGCCGCCGAACTCGCCGCCTCGCTCGGCGCCACCGCGCTCAACGCGCTGTACGGCAACCGGGTCGAGGGCGTCGACCCGGCCGAGCAGGACGCGCTCGCACTGGAGAACCTGGTGCTCGCCGCGCGGGCCGCGCACGGGATCGGCGCCGTCCTGCTGATCGAGGCCCTGAACAGGGCCGAGTCGCCGGACTACCCGCTGGTCTCGGCCGCCGCCGCGGTCGAGGTGGTCGACCGGGTTAACGCCGCCACCGGCCTGGGGAACGCCAGGTTCCTCTGCGACCTGTACCACCTGGCCAGGAACGGCGAGGACCTGGCGGCGGTCATCGACACCCACGCCGACCGCATCGGCCACGTGCAGATCGCCGACACCCCGGGCCGCAACGAGCCCGGCACCGGCGAGCTGGACTTCGAGGACCTGTTCGCCCGGCTCACGGCCGCGGGCTACGCGGGCTCCATCGGTCTGGAGTACCGCCCCTCCGGAGGCGTCAGCGCCGACAGCTTCGGGTGGCTGCCGCGCGAGCTGCGCGCCGCCCAGTAGCGGAGCCGCCCAGCCGCGCACCGCCGAGCAGTGCCCGGTTCGAGCGGCGGGCAGCGCACCGCCGACCCACCCGACCTCCCACCCGCACACGTAAGGAACTCGACGCGATGAGCCGCAAGATCGCCTTCATCGGCCTCGGCATCATGGGCAGCCCGATGGCCGCCAACCTGGTCAAGGCCGGCCACCACGTCACCGGCTTCAACCTCACCCGGCCGCCGATCGACGCCCTGGTCGCGGTCGGCGGCCACGGCGCCGGCAGCATCGCGGAGGCGGTCGGGGACGCCGAGGTGGTCATCACCATGGTCCCGGCCGACCCGCAGGTCGAGCAGGTCGTCCTGGGGGAGGGCGGCGTGCTGGAGAACGCCAGGCCCGGCACCCTGGTGATCGACATGTCCTCGATCACCCCGCAGACCTCGATCAGGGTCGAGGCCGCCGCCAGGGAGAAGGGCGTCCGGACCCTGGACGCCCCGGTCTCCGGCGGCGAGGCCGGCGCCGTCGAGGCCGTCCTGTCGATCATGGTCGGCGGTGCGGCCGAGGACTTCGCCGAGGCCAGGCCGCTGTTCGACGCGCTGGGCACCACGGTCGTCCACGTCGGCCCGGCCGGCGCCGGCCAGACCGTCAAGGCCGCCAACCAGCTGATCGTCGCGGTCAACATCCAGGTGCTCGCCGAGGCCGTGGTGTTCCTGGAGAACGCCGGCGTCGACCTCGCGGCCGCGCTGGACGTGCTCGGCGGCGGCCTGGCCGGCTCCACCGTGCTCAACCGCAAGCGGGCGAACATGCTGAACCGCGAGTTCGCCCCCGGCTTCCGGATCGACCTGCACCACAAGGACATGGGCATCGTCACCGACGCCGCCCGCGCCGTGGGCGCCGCGCTGCCGGTCGGCGCCGTGGTGGCCCAGCTGGTCGCCTCCGCCCGGGCCAACGGCGACGGCTCGCTCGACCACTCGGCGCTGCTGCGCGGCGTCGAGCGGCTCTCCGGGCGCGAGGTCGCGTGACCGCCGGGGGCTCCCGCGCGGAGCCCCCGGCCCCGAACTCCTCCTGGTGGCGTGTACCTATCCGGTCGTGCCCGCGCCGCCAGGAGGCCGGACCCGACCGGCGTGCGGGCCGGGGCTCATCCGCCCGCCCGTCGGTCGATCCAGGCCGGTGACGCGTACGTCCCCCTGGGGGCACTTCGGTCGTGCCTGGTACGCGTCGCCAGGCTCCCTCCCCGCCGCGGGGAGCTCCTCGTACGTCGGAAGCGGGACGAGGGGGACGGCGGGGAGGGGGCGCACCTTCCCGGAGCGGGCCGGCCCGACCGCTCCGGCCACCGTGGCCGCCCCCCCGGCCTCCCCGGCCTCCCCGGCCGAGGCGCTGGCCACCCGGAGCACCCGGGCCCATGCTGGACGCACGTCAGCCGGACGCACGTCCCGGAACCACCGCCAGACCCGTACGGAAGCGAGGAGCGCGCCATGCCCCCCACCCCCCACCAGGGCCATGTGGTCGTCGCCCCCGACAAGTTCAAGGGCAGCCTGGAGGGTGCCGAGGCGGCGGCCCGGATCGCGGCCGGCATCCGGCGCGCCGCGCCCGGCACCGAGGTGCGCGAACTGCCCGTCGCCGACGGCGGCGAGGGCACCCTGGCCGCCGCGCTCGCGGCCGGCTTCAGCCGGGTCCCGGCCAAGGTGGCCGGCCCGACCGGCCTGCCGGTGGACGCCGCGCTGGCCGTCCGGGACGACACCGCCGTGGTCGAGCTGGCGCAGGCCTCCGGCCTCGCCCGGCTGCCCGGCGGCCGCACCGCCCCGCTCGCGGCCGGGTCCTACGGAGTCGGCCAGTTGATCGCCAAGGCGGTCTCGCTCGGCGCCAAGCGGATCGTGCTGGGCCTCGGCGGCAGCGCCTGTACGGACGGCGGTGCCGGCATGGTGCAGGCGCTCGGGGCACGGCTGCGCGATGCCGGCGGGGCCGAACTGCCGCCCGGCGGTGCCGCGTTGCGCCGGCTCGCGGAGATCGACCCCGGCCCGCTGGCCGAGGTGCTGGGCGGGGTCGAGGTCGTGGTGGCCTGTGACGTGGACAACCCGCTGCTCGGGCCGCGCGGCGCCGCCGCCGTCTACGGCCCACAGAAGGGCGCCGACGGCGGGGACCTGGTGGTGCTGGAGGCGGGGCTGACCCGGTTCGCCGACCTGGTCGCCGAGGCCACCGGGCGGGACGTCCGGGAGGCGCCCGGTGCCGGCGCCGCGGGCGGGGTGGGCTTCGCCGCCCTGGCCCTGCTCGGCGCGACCATGCGCCCCGGCATCGAGCTGCTGCTCGACCTGCTGGGCTTCGACGGGGCCGTGCGCGGGGCACGCCTCGTCGTGACCGGGGAGGGGTGTCTGGACGCCCAGACGCTCCACGGCAAGGCCCCGGCCGGAGTCGCCGCGGCGGCCGCCCGGGCGGGGGTCCGGGTGGCCGCGGTGGCGGGCCGGCTGGAGCTCTCCGAGCCCGAGTGGCGGGCCGCCGGCTTCACCGCCGCGATCGCCCTGACCGACCTGGCCGAGCGGCCGGGGGAGAGCATGACCAGGGCCGCCGAGCTGGCCGAACTCGCGGGGGAGCGGCTGGCCGAGGAGCTCCTGTCGCACTGAACCCCGGTGCGTGCGCGACCTTCCCGCGCGGTGATCCCTCGGACGTTCCTCCATTGACGTTTTGTTGAAGGCGGGCCTAGGCTCCCGGCAATCCCTCGCCTCCCCCGTGTTCCGACACCCTCGACTCCCAGGTTCCGGAGGTCCCCCATGCCTTTCAGCCAGCCGACGGTGATCCGCTCCCGGCGGGCGGTCCTGCCCGACGGCGAGCGCCCCGCGGACGTGCTGATCCAGGACGGGAGGATCGCCCGGACGGCCCCGCACGGCTCGCTCGCGGCCCGCGAGGGCGAGCTCGTCGACCTCGGCGACACCGCCCTGCTGCCCGGCCTGGTCGACACCCACGTGCACGTCAACGAGCCCGGCCGCACCGAGTGGGAGGGCTTCGCCACCGCCACCCGGGCCGCCGCGGCCGGCGGCGTCACCACGGTCGTCGACATGCCGCTCAACTCGATCCCGCCCACCACCACGGTGGCGGGGCTGGCGCTCAAGCGGAAGGCCGCCGACGGCCAGGCCTGGGTGGACCTCGGCTTCTGGGGCGGAGCCGTCCCCGGCAACGTGGCCGACCTCGAACCGCTGCACCAGGCAGGGGTGTTCGGCTTCAAGAGCTTCCTCGCCCCCTCCGGGGTGGACGAGTTCCCGCACGTCGAGGCCGCCGACCTGGAGGCGGCGCTGGCCGAGCAGGCCAGGATCGGGGCGTTGGCGATCATCCACGCCGAGGACCCGGCCGTGCTCGCCGCCGCCCCGCAGCAACCCGGCGTCCACTACCGGGACTTCCTGGCCTCCCGGCCCGCCGACGCGGAGACCGCGGCCGTCGCCCGGCTGCTCGACGCGGCCCGGCGCACCGGTGCCCGGGTGCACGTCCTGCACGTCTCCTCGGCCGCGGTGCTGCCGCTGCTGCGGCAGGCCCGCGAGGACGGCGTACGGGTGACCGCCGAGACCTGTCCGCACTACCTGACCCTCGCGGCCGAGCAGGTGCCGGACGGCGACACCGCCTTCAAGTGCTGTCCGCCGATCCGCGACGAGTCCAACCGGGACGCGCTCTGGGAGGCCCTGGGCCGCGGCGAGTTCATCGCCGTCGTCTCCGACCACTCGCCGTCCACCCCCGACCTCAAGCTGCTGCCCGAGTGCGGCGGCAGCGGCGACTTCGCGGCCGCCTGGGGCGGGATCGCCTCGCTCCAGCTGGGCCTGCCGGCCGTCTGGACCGAGGCCCGCCGCCGCGGCCACACCCTGGCCGACGTGGTGCGCTGGATGTCCGCCGGACCGGCCGAGCTGGTCGGCCTGAGCGGCACCAAGGGCGCCATCGCCGCCGGCCACGACGCGGACCTGGTCGCCTTCGACCCGGACGGCGGGTTCGCCGTCCGCGCGAGCGGGCTGCACCACCGCAACCCGGTGACCCCGTACGCGGGCCGGACCCTCACCGGCGCGGTGCGCGCCACCTGGCTGCGCGGCCGCGAGGTGGACCCGGCGGCCCGCCCCTTCGGCCGGCAGCTCGCCCGGCCGCAGGCCGACCCCACCCGCTTCACCACCGCCACCCCCATCCCGTCCGAACGCGCCTAAAGGAGAGTCAGTGACCACTGCCGACACCCCGAGTGCTCCCTTCACCGAGCTGGTCGACCTGGCCTCCCGACTGCTCGGGGCGGGCGTCGTCGCCACCAACGAGGACACCTTCGCGGACGCCGAGAACCTGCTGGTCGCCAAGCCGGCCGAGTTCCGCCCGCACACCTTCGGCCACAAGGGCCAGATCATGGACGGCTGGGAGTCCAAGCGCCGCCGCGGCGTCTCCGCCGACCAGCCGCACCCCACCGACGAGGACCACGACTGGGCGATCGTCCGGCTCGGTGCCGCCGGGGTGGTCCGCGGCGTGATCGTGGACACCGCCCACTTCACGGGCAACTACCCGGAGACGGCCTCGGTCGAGGCCGCGTCCGTCCCCGGCCACCCCTCGCCCGAGGAGCTCCAGGACGCCGAGTGGACCACGATCGTGCCGCGCACCGCGCTCGACGGCGACACCGCCCACGAGTTCGCCGTCGCGGACGGCACCCGCTACACCCACGTACGGCTGAACATCTTCCCGGACGGCGGGGTCGCCCGGCTGCGGGTGCACGGCGAGGTGCTGCCCGATCCGCGCGAACTGGACGGCCTCACCTTCGACCTGGCCGCCCAGGAGTACGGCGGCGTGGCCGAGGCGGCCTCCGACCGCTACTTCTCCTCCCCGCACAACCTGAACGCTCCCGGCCGCGCCTCCGTCATGGGCGACGGTTGGGAGACCCGGCGTCGGCGCGACAAGGCCAACGACTGGGTGCAGATCGCCCTGGCCGGGGGCGGTGAGGTCCTGGCCGCCGAAGTGGACACCTCCTACTTCGTCGCCAATGCCCCCGGCTGGGCCGACCTGATCGGCTTCGACGCCTCGACCGGGGCCGACCCGGCCGACGGCGAGTGGTTCGAACTCCTGCCCCGCACCCGGCTCCAGCCCGACACCCGGCACCGCTTCCGGCTCGCCGCCGGCCGCCCGGTGACCCACGTGCGCATCAACGTCCACCCGGACGGCGGCCTCGCCCGCCTCCGGCTCACCGGCCGCCTCACCGGGGCCGGCCGCGCGGCCCTCGCGCTGCGCTGGTTCAACGCCCTCCCGGCCGCCGAGGCCGTCGCGGCCCTCGCCGGGGCCGGTCTCACCGCCGACGAGGCCGCCGCGCTGACCGCCGCCCGCCCGGTGGCCGACCCGGCCGCGGCCGCGACCGTCGTCCGGAGCCTGCTCGGAAACTGACGACCCGTCGGATCCGCTCGTCGGGAACCCCAGGGAACCTTTTCCGGCGAACGGATCTGACGATCCGTCACTTCACTCTCCACGCACCGCGCTTATCGACACCTGAAGGACCCTCCATGCCCAAGATCCTGACCACGGAGTCCGGCGCCCCGGTCGCCGACAACCAGAACTCGGCCTCGGCCGGCGAGTGCGGTCCGCTGCTGATCCAGGACCAGCACCTGCTGGAGAAGCTGGCCCGGTTCAACCGCGAGCGCATCCCGGAGCGCGTGGTGCACGCCCGAGGCTCCGGCGCGTACGGCTACTTCGAGGTCACCGACGAGGTCGCGCGGTACACCCGGGCGGGCTTCCTCTCCGAGGTCGGCAAGCGCACCGAGGTCTTCCTGCGCTTCTCCACCGTGGCCGGCAACCTGGGCGCCAGCGACGCGGTGCGCGACCCGCGCGGCTTCGCGCTCAAGTTCTATACCGAGGAGGGCAATTACGACCTCGTCGGCAACAACACCCCGGTGTTCTTCATCAAGGACCCGATCAAGTTCCCCGACTTCATCCACTCGCAGAAGCGCGACCCGTACACCGGCGTGCAGGAGGCGGACAACGTCTGGGACTTCTGGGCCCACTCGCCGGCCTCGACCCACCAGATCACCTGGCTGTTCGGCGACCGGGGCATCCCGGCCTCGTACCGCCACATGAACGGCTACGGCTCGCACACCTACCAGTGGGTCAACGCCGACGGCGACGCCTACTGGGTGAAGTACCACTTCAAGACCAACCAGGGCATCCGCTGCCTGGACGGCGACCAGGCCGCCGAGGTGGTCGGCGGCGACGCCGACTCGCACCAGCGCGACCTCCACCAGGCCATCGAGCGCGGGGTGTTCCCGTCCTGGACCCTCTACGTCCAGCTGATGCCGGTCGCCGAGGCCGCGGACTACCGCTTCAACCCCTTCGACCTCACCAAGGTGTGGCCGCACGCCGACTACCCGCTGGTCAAGGTCGGCCGCCTGGTGCTCAACCGGAACCCGGAGAACGTCTTCGCCGAGGTCGAGCAGGCCGCGTTCTCGCCGAACAACTTCGTGCCCGGCATCGGCCCGTCCCCGGACAAGATGCTCCAGGGCCGCCTGTTCGCCTACGCGGACGCCCAGCGCTACCGCCTCGGCGTCAACCACACCCAGCTGCCGGTGAACGCCCCGCGCGCCACCGAGGCCGCCAACTACGGCCGGGACGGCCAGATGGCCGCCAACAGCGCCGGCCGCGGCAGGAACTACGAGCCCAACTCGTACGACGGTCCGGCCCAGACCGGCGACGCGACGGCCGCGCCGGTCAAGGTGAGCGGCCACACCGGCACCTACACCACCCCGGCGCACACCAAGGACGACGACTTCTTCCAGGCCGGCGAGCTGTACCGGCTGATGTCGGACGGCGAGAAGAGCCGCCTGGTCGGCAACATCGCGGGCTTCCTGGCGCAGGTCTCGCGCGACGACGTGGTGGAGCGGAACCTCGCCCACTTCCACGCCGCCGACGAGGAGTACGGCGCCCGACTGGCCGCCGCCGTCGCCAAGTTGCGCGCGGGCGACGAGGGCTGACCCGCCCGCACCGTCCGCACCACCCTCCGCACCGCCACCCTCGTGGCCGCCGGGCCCGTACCCGGCGGCCGCGGAACGGGCCCCTCCTCCCGGGCAGTGGGGGAGGGGCCCGTCGCGTCCGCCCAGGTCGGCCGGTGGGCCTGCACGGATTGTCCACGGATATGCACGGACGGCAGTCGTCGGAGCCGCCGGGTCGATAGGCTGGTGTGCGCCCGCGGTCGCTCCGTGGGGGGACATCGGAAGGGGACGACATGTCGACACCAGCCCCGGGTCGTCACGCCGCGCTTGACCAGGGTCCGACGGGCCCGTTCACCTCCCTGCAGCACGCCCTCAGACTGCTGGAGGCGGTCGACCGCCACTCCGACGGAGCCACCCTGGTGGCCCTCGCCCGGGAGACCTCGCTCGGGCTGCCGACCGTGCGCCGGCTCGCCGAGATCCTGGAGGTCGAGGGCTACCTCCAGTGCCAGGACGGCGGTTGGCTGCTGGGCGGCACCTTCGCCCTGCTCGGCCAGCACAACCGGGAGCAGCTGGTGAAGGCCCGGCTCAACCGCAAGCTCGCCGAACTCCGGGACGAGTTGGGCGCCGCCGTGTACTTCACCCGGTACCACGACGGGGAGTTGTCGGTGGAGGCGGTCTCGGCCGCCGACTACGCCCCGGCCGTGCAGGAGTGGGTGGACTTCCGGGCCACCGCGCACGCCAGTGCGATCGGCAAGTGCCTGCTCGGCCAGCTGGACGCGGACGCCCGGCGCGACCACCTCTCCCGGCACCCGGTCGCCCGCCTCACCTCCCGCACCGTCGTCGACGCCGACCAGCTGATGCACCGGCTGGAGCGGCAGCCGGCCACGGTGCCGGTGCTGGACATCCAGGAGTACGCGCTGGGCACGGTGTGCGCGGCCGTGCCGATCACGGCGGGCAGCACGGTCGGCTGCCTGGCCACCTCGATGCCGGCGGACAACATCCACAAGCTGAAGGCCGCCGCCGAGCTGCTGGCGGCCCGGGCGGCGCCGCTGATGCTGGCGATGGCGGTCTGACGGCGGGGCGGCCGTCGCGCGCGTGACGTCGGGGAG